>JAOZQF010000018.1 GCA_029932345.1 Desulfuromusa sp.
ATGCTCTGAAGCAAAACCGTTATAAGGTTTTGAAGAAGGTTAATCCTGAAGCAGCTGAAACCCTGATGGCTGAAGCCAATAAGGTGACCGCTGAGCGCTATGATATGTACAAAAAACTGGCTGCAATGCCATTTGGTGAAGATGAATAAGCTGGTTTGTTACAGCTGATCTAAAAAAGACTCCCGACAAATCATCGTCGGGAGTTTTTTTTGCTTCGCTATCGGAGTTGCCTTAGTGCACATTTTGGGCAAATTGAAATATAAAAAGAAACTGGTATATATAGAATATTTTACATAAACTGCCCATCATCTTCTCCTCACCCTATTTTTTTGCCCACAGGTGTTTCATGACAGAACTGTTTCTGGTTTTTCTTAATGTCATCCTCCCGGTTTTCGGGATTGTGCTGCTTGGTGCTCTCCTTGGTGGCCGTCTGGAGTTGCAGGCCAGAACCTTAACCCGTGCGGCATATTATATTTTTGTCCCCGCTTTTATTTTTCAATCGATCAGCCAGGCTGATGTCCCGCTGACCAGTCTCTCCCGGATGATCACTTTCATAATTCTGACGCACTTGCTGGCAGTGCTTATTGCTGCAGGGCTGGGGCGGGTGTTGGGGCGATCAAAAGAGATGATCGCTGCATTCATTATGATTGCAGCCTTTGGCAATGTCGGGAACTTTGGCCTGGCGTTGATTCAGTTTCGTTTGGGAGATATTGCCCTGCCAGAGGCGAGTATTTATTTTGTGGTTATTAATACCGTCGCGTTTGTTATCTGTATCAGTGCTGCAGGCTGGGCCCATGGCGGTGGCCGCGGTGCAATATGGTCGGTTTTAAAAACCCCGGCACTCTGGGCAACGGTTCCCGCGGTCATGGTTTCGATTGGTGGATTTGATGTTCCTCTCCTGCTGGATCGGATGGTTGGCCTGTTGGCCGGCGCAATGATTCCGGTGATGTTATTTGCCTTAGGGTTGCAGCTGCGGGAACAGGCTAGAATTCATCTGACCACAGATGTCTTTCTCGCATCTGGATTCAGACTGCTTCTGGCTCCGATGTTGGCATTACTGATAGCTGCCCCTTTTGGGTTGAGTCAAATTGAGAGTGCGGCAGGGGTATTACAGGCGGCCATGCCGGTTGCTATTCTGGTTTCAATAATTGCCAAAGAGAATGACATCGTTCCAGAGTTTGTCACCTCGGTCGTTGTTGTATCAACTTTAGCCAGTGTGGTGACTTTGAGTTTGTTGATGGTTTGGTTGTAGTTATTGTCTGAATTAGTGAGTATCCACCGATCCAGGTATTATGCTGAAGTCCTCAAATTATTTGACATGATTGTGAATTTTGTGATAGTTAGACGCTAATAATTTTTAGTAGAGGATTTATACATGTTCAAACCAGCAGCAGCGGCAAGTCAAGCGATTCAGGCGGCAACTATCAGCCTGAGAATTGTCCATCACCGTTAAGGTGAACTGCATAGGTATATACTAAAGTCATGGACAGATTGTTCATGGCTTTTTTTAATTTCGGGGAGAAAAAAGATGCGTAACAATATTGTTCATATCGGTGCTGGTGAGTTGACTTATGAGATCCGTGCCATAGTCAAGATTGCCGAAGAGATGAATCGCCTTGGGTTGAAAACCAATATGGAAAATATTGGTGATCCGGTTGCCAAGGGGGAAGAAATTCCTCTCTGGATCAAGGAAATTGTCTCTGGTCTGGCGATGAAGGATTGCTCTTACGGCTATTGTGCCACCAAAGGGTTGCTGGAGACGCGTCAGTTTCTGGCGGATTTAACTAATCAGCGGGGGAACGCTCAGCTTACTGCCGAGGATATTATTTTCTTCAATGGTCTTGGCGATGCTATTCAGAAGGTTTACGGGTTGTTGAAGCGTGAATCACGGGTGATTGGCCCCTCTCCGACCTACTCGACCCACTCCTCTGCCGAAGGGGCACATGCCGGGCAGAAACCGGTCACTTACCGCCTGGACCCGGACAATCACTGGTACCCTGATATGGATGATTTACGCCAGTCGGTTAAATATAACCCCGCGATATCGGCAATCCTGATCATCAATCCCGACAATCCGACTGGTGCGGTCTATCCTGAACGAATCCTGCAAGAGATTATCGCCATCTGCAAAGAGTACGATCTGTTCCTGATCTGCGATGAGATCTATCACAACCTCTGCTACAACGGCACGGCAACTAAACCGATTTCTGATTTGATCGGGGATCTCCCCGCTATAGCGATGAAAGGGATCAGTAAGGAAGTCCCCTGGCCGGGGGCGCGCTGTGGCTGGATTGAGGTCTATAATGCTGATAAGGATGAGATGTTTCAGCATTATATCGACAGTATTGTTAATTCAAAGATGGTTGAGGTTTGCTCCACCACGCTGCCGCAAAAAGCGATTCCACCGATTCTCAGCCATCCAGAATACCCTGGCTATCTTGCACAACGGCGTAGCCGCTATGAGAACTACTCAAATATTGCCTATAATCTGTTGAAAAAAGTACCGGGTCTCAAGGTGAATCGAACCAACGGTGCTTTCTATATGAGTGTTGTTTTCGAACCCGGCAAACTGACCGATCAGCAGATTTTACCGATTGAAAATCCCAAGGTTCAGGAGTTGGTCGAGGGGCTGGTTGATCAACCGGGAACTTTGAGCGACAAACGTTTTGTTTACTACTTGCTGGCTTCAACCGGAATCTGTGTGGTTCCAATCTCCTCTTTTTGTACTGAAGAGCGCGGTTTTCGGATCACTCTGCTGGAACAGGACGAAGAGGAGTTCACCCAGATTTTCACCACGATTGCAAACGCGATCACCACTTATCTTCGGTCTGCATAATACCGATAAAACTTGCGAAAAGGAACTTTGTCCATGTCGCCTCTACCAAGTGCAACTGAGCCGGTCAATAGTCCGATAATCGATAATCGGCAGCAGCTGATTGATTTTTTGTTGCGTGGGGCACGCCCCAGGGAGGATTGGGGGGTTGGCTTAGAAACAGAAAAATTGGTGGTTGATCGTGACACCGGTGAGGCGGTTGGCTATGAGCGGATTCGTGAACTACTCTCCCGACTCGATGGGATTGGCGGTTGGCAGGGAGTTTATGAACAGGAACGGCTGGTCGGGCTGCAAGGGAAGCGTTCCTCAGTCACTCTGGAACCGGGTGGGCAGCTGGAACTTTCTGGTAAGTTCTGCTGTGATATCGCCTGTAGCTGGCGTGATTTGAACCGTTATCGACAACATATTGTCACCATGGGACACGATCTCGGGCTGGTTTTTCTCGGCTTGGGGGTTCAACCCTTTACCCCTTTGGAGCAGATTGAGTGGTTGCCCAAACCGCGCTATGAGATCATGGCTCCCTATATGTTGAAGAGTGGCGACATGGGGCAGCGGATGATGAAGCAGACTGCGGGAACCCAGGTCAATCTTGATTTTTCCGATGAGGCGGACTGTGTTCGTAAACTCCGGGTCGCTCAGTGGCTCAGCCCGATCTGTTATGCCCTGTTTGCCAACTCAGCCATTCTTGAAGATCAACCGAGTGGTTATCTTTCCCTGCGTGGAGAGATCTGGTCGCGCACCGATCCAGACCGCTGTGGCTTGATTGATCAATTGCTCAAAGAAAATTCAGGTCTGGATGATTTTATTGAATACGCATTGGATGTCCCCCTTTATTTGCTACAGCGGCAGGAAAAATATATCGATCTGACCCAGACCCGTTTCACCTTTCGTCAATTTCTTGAGAGTGGCTGGAAGGATGAGCGAGCCACTTTGGCTGATTGGAACCAGCACCTTTCGACTCTGTTTCCAGAAGTTCGTTTGCGGCCACAAATTGAGGTGCGCAGCGCCGATAGTTTGCCTCCCCGCTATACCGCAGCGGTTGCGGCATTGTACAAGGGGTTGCTCTATACTGAACAAGGGTTGAGTGGGGTTGAGGCGATATTTTCCGATCTGTCGATAACAGATTTCCGAACCTTGTATCAAGCATCTTGGCGAGATGGATTGAAAACCCGCATGTCCGGGGGAACTCTTCAGGAAGTTGTAGCGGAGCTCCTCAAAATTACCGCTCGGAGCCTGAAGGAGCAGTTTGATAACGGGGAGAGTGGGACCGATGAGAGCCATTTCTTAAACAGTGTAGATGAAATTGTTGCGACCGGTGAAACTTTAGCGGAACAGTTGCTGGCACGTTGGCAGGGGAGTCGACAGGAAAAGCTGGCACTGCTGTTTGAACATTGCGGTTATGCTGATGTTTGAACAATGACTGCGTAGATGCACAGTCAATTATTGTGTGATTGGTAGCAATTAAATACGTGATGCCACGTGGAATTTGTTGATCTTAAGCGGTAGTTTAGGATCATCAACAGATTCGGTGTGGCAGTCGAAACGTTGAGAACAAGAAAGATACATGTTACCTCCTTTCTTAGTTTCGGCCGATAGTGGGAATACCTCCCCCCGCTATCGGCCTTTTTTTTGCAACAGGTTTTAATCTGTTTTTGTTTCACTTTCCCTTGATTTATCAGCCTGATTCCTGTTTCAATGTGCAGCTTATAACCAGCCTAAGGAGCCGCACATGTCGTCACAAAAATTATCTGATCCTGTTGTTCGCCAATCCATTGATACTATTCGTCTTTTATCTGCTGATATGGTTGAAAAAGCCAACTCCGGCCATCCGGGAACTCCGATGGAGGCGGCACCGATCGCCTATCTGTTGTATCTGCGTCATTTACGACACAACCCGGCAAATCCCGATTGGGCCGGGCGTGATCGTTTTGTCCTCTCTTGTGGTCATGCCTCATCACTTATTTACAGTATGCTGCACCTGACCGGCTACGATCTCTCTTTGGCCGATCTCAAAAATTTCCGCCAGTTTGGCAGCAAGACCGCGGGGCATCCTGAATTTGGTCATGTGCCGGGAGTAGAGACCACCACCGGTCCCCTGGGGCAGGGTGTTGCTGTTGCTGTTGGTATGGCGATGGGAAGTCAATATCTGTCGCAACAGGTCGATGCTGAACTGTTTGATTATCGAACCTGGGTGATCTGTTCTGATGGTGATCTGATGGAGGGAGTTTCTGCCGAAGCGGGTTCTCTGGCGGGACACTTGCAGCTTGGCCATCTCAATTACATCTATCTGGATAATAAAATAACTATCGAGGGTGATACTGGCTTGGCATTCACTGAGGATGTCGGAGCCCGTTATCTGGCGTATGGTTGGCACGTTGAACGGGTTGATGGTGAAAATCTCGCCGAAATTGATGCTGCGATGGAGCGGGCTAAAAATGATCCCCGCCCCACATTGATAATCGCCCGTACGCACATTGGGATGGGGGCACCGAATAAGCAGGATACTGCCGGAGCTCACGGTGCTCCGCTGGGGACAGATGAACTTGCACTGACCAAACAGGCGTATGGTCGTGACCCGCAAGAAAGCTTTGTTATCGCTGCCGAGGTGGCTGAGAATATGGGTTCCTGTCTGGCCCGTGGGGCTGAACTGGAACAGCAGTGGCAACAGCTGTTTGAGAAGAAAAAGTCAACGCCGCAAGTCATTTCCTGGTTGGCCGCCAGCAATGGTGAACTGCCTGCCGGGTGGGAGTCTGCGTTGCCAGTTTTCTCTGCCGCAGACGGAGCCAAAGCGACCCGCCAGGCCAGTGGTGCAGCCATCAACAGTTTGGCTGAAAAACTCCCCTTCTTAATTGGCGGTTCTGCCGACCTTGCTCCGTCCAACAATACTGAAATTAAAGGGGCTGGATCCTGGCTGCCGGGACAGAGCGCCCGTAATATCCATTATGGAATCCGTGAACACGCCATGGGTTCGATCATGAACGGTCTTTGTCATACTCCGGGGCTGATCCCTTTTGCTGGAACTTTCTTTGTTTTTGCCGACTATATGCGTCCGGCAGTTCGTATGGCGGCGCTGATGGGTTTGGCTCCAATCTATGTGATGACCCACGACTCGATCGGTCTGGGTGAAGATGGCCCAACCCACCAACCGGTAGAGCATTTGGCTTCTCTGCGGGCAATGCCTAATTTGACGGTGATCCGTCCGGGGGATGCTAACGAAACGTCCGAAGCGTGGAAAGCGGCAATCATGAACCGTCAGGGTCCAACGATGTTGGTTCTGTCCCGGCAAGGTCTGCCAACGCTCGATCGCAACCAGTTCGGCGCGGCAGCGGGAGTACAAAAAGGTGGTTATGTCCTCTCTCCCGAAACCGGTGAGTTGCAGTTGATTCTGTTGGCCAGTGGTTCAGAAGTTCAGCATGCTATCGCTGCGCAGAAAACTTTGCAGGCTGATGGCGTTGGCACGCGGGTTGTTTCAATGCCGTGTTGGGAGCTGTTTGAAGCACAGGATGCCGCTTATCGTGAAGAGGTTCTCCCGGCTGCCTGCAGCAAACGGGTTTCAATGGAGGCCGGTAGCCGTTTTGGCTGGGAACGCTATGTTGGCCTTGGTGGACAAGCTATTGGGATGGATGAGTTCGGAGCGAGTGCTCCGGCCGGAGAGCTGATGCAACATTTTGGTTTTACAGCAGAAAATATGGTGGCTGTCGCGAAACAGCTGCTTGGCTGAGAATGATTCTACAACTCTGATTAACCACAACGGGCGGCCTCTCCAGGTCGCCCGTTGTTGTTGAGTCTTCCCCCAGTAAAACCGGGACTGTCTCCGCATGAGGGCTGTCCCAGGATTTTGCGACGCGGTAGTTATCTGGGGACATGGTCGCAGTTACGTGTACCCAGATAACTGGTTAACCAGCAACAAGGTCGCGGGGTTGCGCCCCCGCTTGTCGCCATACTCTTTTGTACACCACAAAAGAGTATGCAGAAAAAGGTGCCCGACCTCCTTGCCCTTCGGGTCCCCTCCATTACACTGCACTTTGCAGCGAAGAAAAAAACTCGCCTTCAGCTCAAACATTTTTCTTCGAATTCCTGCAAAGTTCCGTTTCTTTCCGGCTGCGTCACACGGGAGAGGGTCATTCAAAAACACAATCAAACCATTAATTCATTTCGTAAACTACCTTAAGCTAGCGCCATTCCTGTCTGTCTCCAATATAATACATTCATCGCAAATCAAATATATATTGACTTCTGAATTTCTATCCGTATAGTGTGCAAATGCACAAAACTGATGAGATAAAATCTTACATTTCAGGAGGAGATAAAAGTGAAAAAGTATGATGTACTGATTATCGGAGGTGGTCCTGCAGCGATCACCATGGTTAAAATTCTGGGCAAAGTAAAAACAGTTGGAATCATTCGCCCGGAAAATTATTCAATGATCTATTGCGCCATGCCCTATGCGATTGAAAAGGTGGTTGCCCTGGAAAAAACCTTCAAGCAGGACGGGTTGGTGACTGAATCGGGTGGCGATTTGATTCGTGACAAGGTTGCGAGTGTTGACTTCGATAAAAAAGTAGTTATGACCGAGCAGGAACAACAATTCGGTTATGACAAACTCGTTATTGCAACAGGTTCTGTCCCATTTTTACCCCCAATTGAGGGGGTTGATTATGAGGGTGTCTACGTCTTCAAGTGGGAAGAGGATTTGAAGTGCCTGAACGAAGCGGTTAGAACTCATAAACACAAAAAAGCCGTGGTTGTTGGAGCTGGCGCGATCGGGGTTGAGCTGGCCCTGGCATTGAATAATTCCGGTCTGGAGTGTCACCTGGTTGATATGGTCGAAACGGTCCTGCCTAATTTAGTTGATCCAGAAATGGCCGTTGAAGCTGAAGCTGAGCTTCGACGTGCGGGAGTGAAGCTGCATCTGGGCAGCAAAACAGAGAAAATTGTGGGGGATCAGCGTGCCGAAAAAGTGATTCTTGACAGTGGTGAAGTGATTGATCTGGCTGATGAGGAAAACCCCTACGGAATTGTTGTTTTTGCTGTCGGCATGCGGCCCCGGGTGAAAATATTTGCCGATACCTCACTTGAAATTGGTAAATTGGGGATCGTTGTTGATGACCAGATGCAGACAAATATTCCTGATGTCTATTCTGTCGGGGACTGTGCTCAGTTCCACAGCGGAATCACCGGAGAACTCACCGAGGGGAAATTGGCAACCAATGCCGTCCCGATGGCAAGATTGCTGGCTAAAAATATGCTTGGTGAAAACCGCCGATATGGTGGTTTCTTTAATGGGGCAGCAACCCGTGTTGGTAACCTCTACGTTGGTGGAACCGGGCTGAGTGAAACGGCAGCCAAGAAAAAATACGATGTTGTCACCTGCCATTCTGAGTTGACCACAACCTTTCCTATTATGCCTGAAGCGAAAATGGTTAAAATGAAACTGGTTGCAGACAAGAAAACTCTGCGGGTTCTTGGTGCACAGGTTGTCAGCGGCAATCCGGTCACCGATAAAGTTGACATCATTACCCTGGCCATTCAAAGTGAGTTGACCCTGCTCGATCTGGCTAATTTCAGTTATTCAGCCCAGCCTTATCAATCCTTCTTTCCGGCAAATAACCTTATTGTTGCCTGTGCCGAGGGTATTATGAATAAAGTTAAAGCAGAAGATTTGGCCAGCTGAAAATTTGGAAGATTATGTTGCCTCCCCCGCTGTTCCCAGCGGGGGAGGCTGTTGTCTCAAATTCCCCCACCATTTGTGAAGTAGAACACCCCATCTCCCAAGTTAGATTCTACCCCGTCAATTTGTACGCAGAGCAGTGCGAAGTTGATATTGTTTTTTTGCCAGTTATACTATCAGAGTCAAGTGGTATCCTTTTATGGTCTTGTCCGCAGGTATTTGTTTGTGTGCTGTTATCTACTTAAAATTCCTAATTAAACCTTGCATTATCGTATTGCGGTTGTTAATAATTAAATAGGATGGACTTGGTTATATTTAGGTACGATGAGATAGCTAGACCGTCTTTTTGTTCGGTTGTCAGGTTGTGTAGGTTGTGGTGTCTGTGTAGCTGAAAAATAGGGATACTTTGAGACAGTTATCAATGAAATTTTTTCCAGTTGTATTCTTACTGGTTTTTCTCCTTCCGGGGCAGCTACTGGCGAATCAGCTGACTCTGGGGGAACCGCCTTCTCTCCCGGATCGGGTGCGTAAGCTGGTTCCGCCGAAGTTGGCCGATATTGCCCCTCTGGCAACGGCATTACCCGTTCGTTTTGCCGCGTTGGAAAATAGCCTCAAGAAATCTTTGGATGTTGCCAGTATTGAGCGCGAATATAGTGTCATAGTTGCGGATCTGGATGAGATTTCCAGCCAATTTCGGCAGTTGCAGCAGCAGGAGGGGTCGGAGAGCAAGAGGGTTGTCGAATTTGCTTCACTTCGAAGGACGGTTAAAGCCAAAAAGATTCTACTCAAAAAGGTGAGTGCCCCGCTTAAGGGTGAAATACGCAGGCTCGATGGTTTACGGTTGAAATGGCTGGAGGAGCAGGAGCGTTGGACCGTCTGGCAGTCTTCTCTCCTCAAGGAACGGAAGATTGCCCGGCTTAAACTGATCTTTGCCGAGGCGAATAACATAATTGATAGTGCCTTGCTCCTGGTGCGACAACGGCTTGAGTCGATCCTGACGTTACAGTTTAAGGTTGCTACTGCGCTGGAGAAGCTCAATATTTTAGATGGTGACCTGCTGTCAGATACCCGGCAGAATAATCTGACCAGTCCGTCCCCCCCGATATTATCTTTCAGGTACTTTTCTCAATATACAGGTAACGATGACTTGTGGGTTTCGATGTGGGCGGGACTGCGACACGTTGGCAGTCCAGGGAGATATTTTGTCACATTGCATGTCTGGAATTTTCTCATTCAGGCCCTGTTTTTCTCCCTTATAATTAGTGTCATCCGTAGGAATCGAGTCGACTTGAATGAATCAGATCGCTGGAAATTTCTTTCTGACAGACCTGTTTCAGCTTCGTTATTTATTGTCGTATTGATCTCTATTCTCCTCTTATCATATCTCCCCAATCGAGAAGCGTTGAGAACTTTATACCTTGTTGTCGGGGGAATTTCCTGTACCAGAATTCTGGGGAAAGTCGTTGAACCGCTGTGGCAACGGCAAGCACTTTATGGTGTGATGGTCACCTTTATCATTAACGAAATATTTCTTTTGATTCTCCTGCCACAACCCCTGGTTAGATTATATATATTTTTTGTTGCGCTTCTTGCTCTTTACTTTTTTATCCGTTGGAGTGGGAAAGCCTCTTCCCAGAAAGAGGCTAGTGGTTATCTCTGGTTGCTTCGGCTGGGGTACTGTTCTGCAGTTGTCATTCTTCTGGCAGAACTCTTTGGTAAAGCAGAGCTTTCCAGTTACCTGTTCGGGTCGATTATTCTGTCAATAGCTGTGACCTTTCCTTGCTTGTTACTTATGTATATGGTCTACGGTGGACTTCGTTGGCTGTTTTTCTCTTCACCGGTCTGGCAGATTAAACTGCTGCGTAGCGATGCCGAATCTCTGGTTCGGAAGGTGGGGTTTTTATTTCTTGCAGCCATGGTCTGGTTTTTCATACTCCCGGCATTTTTGGTTGCATGGGGGGTGTACGATGGTGTGTTGGAGGCAACAACGAGTATTTTTTCCCAGGGTTTCTTCATTGGAACTTCATGGATCAGTGTCGGAACCATCTTTGCTTCCGTAGCGGTTTTTTATATGACACTCCTTATCTCCCATATTTTACCGAAAGTTCTTCTTGATGAGGTGATTACCGGCCATAAGATGCAGAGGGGGGTTCAGAACTCAATTGGTAAATTGATCCGTTATTCCATTGTCTGTGTTGGTTTTTTGTTTGCCTTTATGGCACTTGGGTTTGATTTTACCAAATTGACCATTATTATGGGGGCACTTGGGGTTGGTATCGGTTTTGGTCTGCAGGGAATTGTAAACAATTTTGTTTCTGGTCTGATCTTGCTTTTTGAACGCCCCTTAAGAGAGGGGGATACGATTGAGCTTGGCGAAAAGAGTGCCAGAATCAAAAAAATCGGACTCCGGGCGACAGTTGTCGAAACCTTTGACCAGGCTGATGTTATCATTCCCAATGCCGATCTCATCAATAATCAGGTTACCAATTGGACCCTGGCTAACCGCCAGGTGCGACTCTCTGTCCCGGTTGGCGTGGCTTACGGTTCTGACGTTTCTTTGGTCGTAGAAACACTGCTGGCATGTGCAAAACGACACGAGACAGTCGCCAAAGCACCTGCTCCACAAGTTTTGTTCACTAATTTTGGTGAGAGTTCTCTCGATTTTGAATTGCGGGTCTGGATTCCGGATGCAGATACCAGACTGAGGGTAAAAAGTGATCTGTATCACGACATTGAACAGGCTTTTCGTGAGACAGATATTGAGATTCCTTTTCCGCAGATGGATCTCCATTTCCGTGAGTCTGGAGGGGGGGAGAATGTCCTCTCTACGGAACCTGAATTAAAGGAATAACAAAAGATGCAAGTAGATGATTCAATACTTCGAAAAATATTATCCAAAGATTTTCCAGATGCGATCATCCGCATCGGTCTGGTGATCTTTCTGATTGTCATGTGTGCCCGTGTATTTGCCCCCTTTACCAACCTGATGCTGTGGGGGGGAATCCTGGCGATTGCACTCTATCCATTGCATCAATATCTGGCAGGGTGGCTCGGCGGGCGACAGACCAGCGCTGCAGTGCTGTTGGTGTTGTCATGTCTGCTGCTGTTGGGGGTTCCCACGGTTATGCTTGGAGGTTCTTTTGCGGAACGTATTTATGATGCTTATGCCGCCTTCGACAGCCATTCCATCACCATCAAACCGCCCAGCCCTGCGGTCGCTGATTGGCCGATTGTTGGTAAGCAGGTTTACAATTTCTGGAATGATGCTGCCACTAATCTCCCTGAACTTATTGAGAAAAACCATGAGCAACTGAGTGCTCTCTCGAAGAGAGTTCTTGCTGCCGCTGCTAATACGGCAGGTTCGGTACTGATGTTTCTTGTTGCGCTATTAGTTGCTGGGATTATCATGGTTTATGGCGATTCCGGGGGGAAGGTCGTGCTGCGCATTTTTAACCGGATGGTGGGGCCTGATAAGGGTCCTAGGTTGCAGAAACTGACAGTCGCGACAGTTCGCTCGGTTGCAACCGGTGTTGTCGGGGTCGCATTCATTCAGGCATTGCTGCTGGGTCTCGGTTTTCTTGTCGCCGGGATCCCGGCTGCGGGTGTCCTGGCGGTTATTGTTATGCTTTTGGGTATCATGCAACTCCCCGCCACTATTATTTCGTTGCCGGTGATCGCATATCTCTGGTGGTCCGGTGACAGCTCGATGGCGATCAACATTCTCTACACCATCTACTTTCTTGCGGCTGGGATGGTTGATAACGTCCTCAAACCACTCCTCCTTGGTCGTGGTGTGGATGCTCCCATGCCGGTGGTTTTGCTTGGGGCTTTAGGCGGTATGGCGACTGGTGGTATCATTGGGATGTTCATCGGTGCTGTATTGCTCTCCATCGGCTATCAGGTTTTTATGGGCTGGGTTAATGATGACGCTGCGAATTCCACGGTTGACGAAGCTGATGACAACGGTGAGCTTTTGACTGAACAATCACCTGAGGGGAAAACTGGTTGAACGAATAGATTGATCAGAAAACTTTTAAAACAGGAGATAGCCACCACCAGAAGTAGGCGCCCTTAAGCGAGACGCCAAGAGCACCAAGAAAAGCTTAAAGGCCTTTTTTGGTTTAAAAGCAAAAACCGATTTTTTGCTTTTGACCTTCTTGGAGAGCTTGGCGTCTTGGTGGCAGATTAGTTAGTTGAACTGGAGAACCGATTTTGTTTTTAGAATTTAATTCCATTGCCCAGCTCACGATCATAGTTATCTCCTCGACATTCTATGTGGTGAGCTACCTGGATGATTTCAAACAGCTATTGATCACGGAGATTGAAGATTCGACCGGGCGGAAGTTCAGTGTTGGCGAGGCCCAGATGACTTTATCGTTACAGCCGAAGGTGACGCTGAAGGATGTCAGCTTCGAAAATGCAAGTTGGAGTGATCGGACGATGTTGAAGGTCTGGCCAGTTGCCAGGACTGTCATAAATTGGACGATGAGATTGAGCAGCACGCTATTCATGGGGATAAAGTTTCCTGTTGCGTCTGCCATTCCCAGGCCTACGTTAATTGCTACAGCTGTCATGTCGGCCTCGACGACAAGGATCTGGCCTACTTCAAGAATGAGGAGGAAGAGGAGTTATTCCGGATCGGTCGTAATCCTGATCCAACCGAGGAACGACCAGAAAAATGGATTGTTGTGCGTCGGGTTCCGGTGGCGAAGGAGACTTTCGAGTTTTACGGCAAGGAGCTGCTCCCCCGCTTTGACCGGGCCAACAATTGGAAATATACCTCACCACACAATATTCAGCGGATAACAACCCAGAACCGGGAGTGTGACAACTGCCACGGTAATGAAGAACTCTTTTTGACTGCAGATAAGGTTCAGCCCGAAGTACGCAGAGCGAACCAGAGTGTCGTTGTTCCCAGGGAGATGATCCCTGAGAAGCAGAATCGGGATAAGCCGGACACAGAGAAGCAGCCGCGCAGTTATTTTTCTGCCGTCGGGGTGGGTGCCGAGACAGTTTTTGTGAAGGCTGTCCAGGTTGCTGAATGGATAGAGAGCAAGGAGCAAAAACTCCAGATTATAGATTGTCGGATGGAGGAAAAATCTTACCAGAACGGACACGTTCCGGGGGGCTATCTATTTTGAGGTCAGTACCAAACTGCGAGTCATGGGTCCTTGGAATACCGTTGGTGTCCGTCGGCGGCTGGAAGCTCAGGAAGAACTGTTCGGTCGTCAGCTTGGTATCGACAAGGATACGATGGTGGTCCTTTATGATGACTCTGGTGAGGATGCGACCCGCCTGTTCTGGGAATTGAAATATGCCGGTCATGACAAGGTGGCTCTTTTGTTTGGTAGCTGGACCGAGTGGCAGGCCGAAAAGCTTCCGGTTGAAAAGAAGACCAATAAAGCTGCTCCTGCTCTTTGTTGCTGAGATGCAGCAGCAGTTACTGGCGACTTCAAGCTCTATTCTGGCAAGCATGGAGAACCCCGATGTAGTTCTCCTCGACTCTCGACCACCAAAGGAGTTTAAGGGCGATGCAAAGCACTCGGACGCGAAAATAGGTGGTCATATACCGAATGCGGTTAATGCCTTTGCTATGGCCAACTGGAAGCACAACATCTATCCGAAAGACCCTGATGAGCTGCTACAGATGTATGTCGATCTGGGTGTGACCCCTGACAAGGAGATTGTTGTTTATTGCAATACCGGTATCTATGCTGCCAACACTTATTTCATCCTCAAGGCTCTCGGTTTCCCGGATGTCCGAGTTTATTATTACTCCTGGGTAGAATGGTGTCAAAAAGATTTTCTGCCGAAAGTTGTCGGCAGTGCTAAATAAAAGGGACATCTGTTGACCGGAAAGGTTGGTTGACGAACAATCGCCCCCGCCAGTAAGCTGGCGGGGCTTCCCTATGCCACCAAATGTGACCATGTGCGGAGCTGCCTGCTTTTTTATCGGTGCCTATTTACTTATAATTGAAATGGACAAGTCCGAACAAGTTGTAGCCGACTCCACCTAACACAGGAACTTATTCTCTAGTGAAACGATTCGAGTTCATTAAAATCTGTCTGATTCTGGGTGTGATTACTGTAACCACTCTATGGCCGGGAACAGATATATTGGCTCAGGATACCTCCTCTGCTCCCAAGCGGGTTCTGGCCATCTTTTTATTCAAACAGGGGATCCCCTGGCAAACTCATGTTGAACAAGGCCTGCGTAAAATTTTAGCCACAGAATCTGTTTTTCCTATCCATCTTGATGTTGAATACGCAGATCAAACGAGATTCCCGGAAGAGGAATATCGTTCCAAGATCATTGATCTGTATCGATACAAGTACGGCAAACAAAACATCGATCTTGTTCTTGTCATGGGGGGGGAGCCAGCAGAGTTGGTGACCAAATACGGCGAGGAGGTGTTCGGTGAGGTTCCTGTGGTATTGATCTCTACGCAACATGAAGGTGGGTCGCCTAGCTTGTTGAAGTCCAATATGGTGTCCATGACATGGGGCTTTGAGTTCATAAAAACCGGGGTGCTTATACAGGATCTACTGCCGAAAACCAAAGATCTCTTTGTTGTTTCAGGGGCCTCGCCGACCGATCTAAAATTGAAAAAAATGGCGACTGAGGATTTGGGCGAATTAGAGAGTCAGTTTGCCATTCACCACCTTGCCGAGCTTTCACTGGAAGCCCTTTTATTAAAAGTAACGCAACTGCCAGAAAATTCTGCGATTTTATTTTTGTCTATGTTTCGGGATCGCAATGGAAAGACCTTTGTGCCGCGTGATGTTATGGCAGAAGTTTCAGCAGTGGCTAACGTACCCACCTTTGCAACACTCAACACTTATATGGGCTATGGAATCGTCGGCGGGTCACTGCTCAGCGCTGACACTCTAGGGGAGCAATATGCTGGAATTGTAAAACAAGTATTAACAACAGAATCTTTAAAGGATATAGAATTACCCGAGATTCCCTACCAGATAACGTTTGACTGGCGACAGCTCAAGCGCTGGTCCATTAACGAAAACAGGTTGCCTGCAGACAGTATTGTCCTCTATCGCGAAAAAACCATCTGGAGTGAGCATAAGAGGGAAGTCATTAGTGTCATAGTGATAATATCGCTTCTGTCCTTTGCCTTGTTTGCTTCGATATTACAGTATAGAAGGCGCAGCCTGGCTGAAGGAAAAACTCAAAAGCTTCTGGATGAGCGTGCCCATCTGTCGCGGGTATTGGCGATGGGTGAAATTGCCGCGTCTCTGGCCCATGAGCTCAATCAGCCCCTGTCAGCTATTCGCAGTTATGCCCAGGCGGCACAGCGTTTTCTTGAAAAGGTGCCAGCGCAACCTGATGAGGCCAACAGGGCATTGACTGGCATTATTGCCGGCAACCGACGCGCGGAAGAGGTGATCAAACGGGTCCGTATGGCCTTGAAAAAAGAACCATTTAAACGCTCCTGTATTGAGATCAGGGCTATCACCGAGGTCGTGGTAAATCTCATTCGCCAGAAAGTCAGTGAGGAGCGGATTTCGCTGCGACTCAATCTTGCTGCCGGTCTGCCACCGCTGTTTTGTGACCGTGTTCAACTGCAGCAGGTTATTTTTAATTTGATCAGGAATAGTATTGAAGCTATAAACATGGTTGAAGGTGGCCCTCGCAAGATAGTCGTGCAGGCTTTGATGGAAACTGCTACGACTGTCAGGATCTCTGTGCAAGACAGCGGTATCGGTATTGATGCAGACCAAGTGGAACTTTTGTTTGATGCATTTTACACCACCAAGCCTGAGGGAATGGGGGTCGGCCTCTCCATCTGCCGCTCTATTATCGAGGATCACGGTGGTCGACTCTGGGTCACCCGTAACCCCGACCGGGGGGCAACCTTTTCTTTTACTCTGCCGATCTGTGAGGATAAGACATGAACATATCCGCTGCTGTTGTCTTTATTGTTGACGATGATCCTCTGATTCGTGATGCTCTGGATCAATTGGTCAGGTCTGTCGGGCTCACAGCAGAGACATTTTCTTCTGCCAGGGCGTTCCTGGATACCGAACTGCCGGATCAGCCCGGTTGTCTGGTGTCGGATATTCGCATGCCCGAGTTGAGCGGACTTGACCTGCAGGACGAATTGATCAAAAAAGGGGTCTCAATTCCGATCATTTTTATGACCGGACACGGCACGGTCCCTATGAGTGTCAGAGCGATGAAAGCCGGGGCACTGGATTTTATCGAGAAACCGTTTGAAGACCAGGAACTCCTCGATGCCATCAACCGTGCCATTAAACAGAGTCGGATGGTAAGAACGGAGGAGGCCGAAATAGATGCGATTGAGCAGCGCCTCAATTTATTGACCTTGCGTGAACACGAAATTCTCACTTTCATTATCGCCGGTAAGCTGAACAAGCAGATTGCCTATGATCTCGGGATGAGTGAGAACACGGTTAAAACTCATCGGGCTCGCATTATGCGAAAGATGTCAGTCAACTCCCTGGCCGAACTGGTTCGATCCACCGAAAAAATTGCTCTTCAGCCACAATATGACTCAACAAGCTAAAAGACTTCTTTGCTAAACTATAGTTTAGCAAAGGTTGCTATGGTTTTAGTTTGCCCATTTACACCATCCCCATTCATGACTGAAATATGACGATTGCCTGCCAATATTCATAATATCTGTATACAGATATCAATGCTATCAATTGATTACTAAAAAAGTCAGTTTGACTTCTGGAGGGATCATTGATATCTCTCATGGAGTCTTAATAACTGAGTTATATTCTACCGACTCTCTGCTCACCGGAACCCATAGGAAAAAAGGGAGAGGGGTTGTCAACTTGTTGAGACCTGATACGCTTAACTACTGACAGGAAGTTCAAAGTGCTTTGGGGAAAAGTTCCATCACCAACAAATGAAAGAGATGAATATAGGCTCCCCCTTTATTTTTCTGGATGTCAGAGCCCCGGGAGAGGCATTTTGGAAATTTTTTCTTGATTACGCCGTTCCGGTGGCAATTGACGTCCCGAATAGAAATGATTTAGGGTTCGATAGGAACCACCTATTGACAGATTCAAAAATAAAGAAGGTCTTTTGAAAAATCTGGATTGGAAACAATATGCTCACTGACGGGATGAAGCTTTCTTCCGTTAAACTAGGTTCACTGGACAACCAATAAAGGGAGGACAACTTATAATGAAAAGAAAAATGTTATTAGGTTTTGTCGGATTGTTGCTGGCTGTTCAGTTGCCTTTTGCTGGCCCGGCTTTTGCCGCAGGGGGTGTTGATGCTGAAACGGTTGCCAGGTTGGAGGGTCTGATTGAGGCGCAACAACGGCAGCTGGAACAACAACAGCAACAGTTGCAAGCCTTACAGCAACAGGTGGGGCAATTCAAACAAACAGTGACCGAGACCCAGGCTCAGGCCAAAGAAGCCAAGGCGGTTGCAGATGAGATCAAGGTGGCCAATCTTGATCCGGTGAAGAAGGGTGTCACGTCTGGGTCGGAGAAGGTCAAGCTGGCCATCTCGGGTCAGGTTAACCGGGCCATGAACGTCGTTGATGATGGGGATAATACCGAAGCCTACTTTGTTGATAGCAGCGCCAGTGGCAGTAAGTTCCGTTTGGTCGGTTCTGCAAAGCTGGATGACGATTTGACCCTCGGCACAAGAATGGAACTTGGATTTTCTCCGAATGCCTCCTCACAGGTCAGTCAGGACAATATGGCGAGTGGCGACTCTTTCGACCAACGCTATGCGGATATTTCACTTGGTAGCATGCGCTTTGGTAAAATATTTCTCGGCAAGGGTGATACCTCCTCGAACAATACCGCTGAAGTCGATCTCTCCGGAACCGATATAGTCCAATACGCCAGTATTGCAGATATTGCCGGGGGGATGGAGTTTGTCAGGTCGGGTAATAATGATTTATCAGGAATCAGTGTTTCTGACGCGTTTAAAGATTTTGATGGTTTGAGTCGTAAAAATCGACTCCGTTATGACACCCCGACCTTCTACGGGGCTCATCTCTCGACCTCATGGATCAGTGACAAGCGCTGGGATGCTGCCGCATGGTGGGGTGGAAAAGGTTACGGTTTTAAAACTGCAGCCGCCGCTGCTGTCGCTTACATCCATACCGACCATAACGGGGACGATTCGGAATATCAATATGATGGTTCCTTCTCCGTATTGCATGAGAATACCGGGTTGAACTTTACTTTCTCTGCCGGCGTGCAGGAAGTCGACAACCAGGGTGATCCTTCTAACGTCTGGGGTAAAGTTGGCTGGAGAACCGACCTGATGTCCTATGGTGAAACCTCCTTTGGTGTCGATTATGGCCAATCAACCAACCTTGTGACTGACAAGGATGATGGTTATTCGTATGGTGCAACGGTGGTTCAGCTGTTTAACGACTACGGTGCAGAATTTTATGCACAGTTCCGGGTTTTCTCCCTTGACCACGATGATTACAATGTCCAGGACGTTAATGTGGCGACCATCGGAACCAGGGTCAAGTTTTAGTGGATCGGTTCAGGTTGACTCGGCGCAGAATACTTTGCCTGCTGTTGCTGTTGATTCTCACCGGTTGCTCCGGGATGGAGCCCTATGCGCCAGTCAATCATCGTGTAGAGGGGCCGGAGAGTGGATTATTTTCCGGGCCTGAGGGTGATTTTATTATTTACCGGAAGGGAGAAGAGGCGGCGACTGAGAGTAAAGAGAAGGGAAATGAAGAAGAATCAGAATCAGTCGATCAGCAGCGCGACAATTAAAAACATCTCTATTCGTGGACAGGTTGATAATTTTTCAGACGATACTTGATTTAATTGTGATAGTTTTACTGAGGAGATTGACAAGTAAACAAGTCGTTATCATATTGCTTTTGTCTGTTAATGAGGATAGAATATTGGTTGCTTAACTTGCATACTGTTTATGCAAGTTAAATATCATTTTGTAAAATAACTTGGATTAATGCTGAAGTAACATAAGGATTCACAACTCTATCCAACGGAGGATTGTATGAAAAGTACCAAATTCAAAACGATTCCACTGCTTCTTGTTGCCTTAATTTGTCTCAGTTTGCCTGCGACACTCTGGGCCGGTGAGGTTGACATAACAGTGGGCGCTGGTGTGGCGGCTGTTCCTGATTATGAAGGTTCAGAAGACTATACTGCTGCTCCTCTCCTCATGCTGAATGCAAAATGGGAGCAGGGCTATTACGCCAAATTTATGGGAAATCGACTTCGTGTAAATGTTATCCCCAGCAATACCTGGAGTGTCGGTCCGGTGCTGCAATTTCGTGGTAAACGTAACGATGATGTCAGTAATAACAAAGTTGCCGACATGAAAAAAATTGATTCAACTGTAGAAGCTGGAGCGTTCGGCGGTTTCAATTTTGAAGGGTGGGATGCCAGCCTGCAGTGGGTCACTGATACCTCTGATGAACATGATGGCGACCTGACAACATTTGATGCCGGTTATGCATTTGATGCGGCAGGTCTGAAAAACCGGGTTGGTATGTCCATGACTTACGCCAGTAAGGATTATATGGATACCTATTTTTCGGTTGACCGGAAAGATGCTGATCGTAGTGGCCTGGATCGCTATAGCGCAGACTCTGGTCTTAAGGACATTGGTATCAATCTGAGCAGTAATTATGCCTTTAACGAGAGTTGGGGATTGACCGGTCTCATTAAATATTCCGCTCTGTTGAATGATGCTAAAGATAGCCCCGTTGTTGATGATGAAGGTAATAGCAACCAGTTTACGCTTGGGCTTATGGCCACCTACAAATTTTAATTGATCATCGGTTGTACAATTTCAGGGAACCTGCAAGTTTAAATGTAGGTTCCCTGAGTTGTTTATAATAGGATAGCCTTTGAATTGACGGAAGGCTGTCCTTTTGTTAGGGCTGTGACTCTAAAGGAAGTTGAAGATGCTACGTTTCATTGTTGCTTTGCTGTTTTGTCTCTGTTTCAGTTCGTCAGGGTTTGCTGCTGTCGTTAAAAATATCGACGAGGTCAACCAGAGTAGTAGTCTGAAGCAGAGTACCCGGGTAAAAAAGAGTGCGGTTAAAGATATCGACAAAATCAACCAGAGTAGTAGCCTGAAGCAGAGTACCCGGGTAAAACGGAGTGCAGTTAAAGATATTGACGCAGTCAACCAGAGCAGTAATCTGAAGCAAAGTACCCAGGTAAAAAAGAGTGCAGTTAAAGATGTCGACGCAGTCAACCAGAGCAGTAATCTGAAGCAGAGTACTCAGGTAAAAAAGAGTGCAGTTAAAGATGTCGACGCTGTCAACCAGAGCAGTAATCTGAAGCAGAGTACTCAGGTGAAACGGAGTGCGGTCAAAGATATTGACGCAGTCAATCAGGGCAGTAATCTGAAGAAGAGCACTCAGGTGAAACCGACCG
>JAOZQF010000019.1 GCA_029932345.1 Desulfuromusa sp.
TGATTTAAGCTCATTTACTTTTATATTAAAGTGGTCAGCTACGTTTTTTTGAATTTTTTCAATTGTTATTTCTCGGTTATTTTCTATCAAAATATCTTTGAGTATTTTCTTTGCCATTTCAACGCTTATAGGAGTAGATGTTAAGCTTGAATAAGCACCTATTCTGATAAGATAGCCCTCTAATTCTCTAACATTATTTGTAATTGAATTAGCAATAAAATAAATAACATCTTCTGATATTTTAATATTATTTTGATCTGCTTTCATTTTAAGTATTGCTTGTTTTGTTTCTGTATCTGGTGCCTGTATATCTGCTATTAAGCCCCACTCAAACCTAGATCTTAATCTTTCTTCTAAGTCTGGTATTTCTTTGGGAAATTTATCTGAAGTTACAATGATTTGTTTATGTGATTCATATAAAGAATTAAAGGTATGAAAGAATTCTTCCTGAGTACTTTTTTTACCAGCTATGAATTGAATATCATCTATTAATAAAATATCAATAGATCTAAATTTATTTCTAAATTCATTCATTTTTGCATGTCTAAGAGAATTTATTAATTCATTTGTGAATCTTTCAGAGGAATAATAACAAATTTTTATAGATTTATTATTTTTATAAATTTCATTTCCAATGGCATTAATAAGATGTGTTTTTCCTAAACCAACCCCACCATAGATAAATAATGGATTGTAAGTTGTTGCGGGGTTTTTAGATACAGCCATAGCCGCAGCATGTGCAAATTGGTTTGATGTTCCTGATACAAAAGTGTCAAAGGTGTATTTGGGATTTATGTTAGGGAAATTCTCTACCTTAATGGTTTCTTTTTTAATTTCTACATTGACAAAAGGGGCTTCTTTTACAACTTCAACAGCTCTTTTTTTATTTGTTTTTATAATTAATGTGTAATTAACCATCCCTATTTGAGATAATGTTTCTTCAATGATTGTTTTGTAGTTATCTTTAATCCAATCTTTTATGAATTTATTTGGAACCTCTATCGTCAACATATTTCCGGTTAGTTTTACCGGATGAATAGGTCTGATCCAGGTTGAAATATTTTGTTCACTAATTTTTGTTTTCAATATTTCTAAAGATTCTGACCAGAGTTTCTTCATTTTTAATCGCAACTTTTCAGCAGGGTTTGGACGTTAATTTTTGATAAAACCGATAAATAAATGACAGTAGCGTCGTGGTGTATGAATTTTATAATATGGACTCAATCCCCCATTATAGTGATTATTTAAAATATCTACCAGCATAAATTTATAGTTTTTTTGTTGACAGGTTCTTTTTTATGTGATTAAAAGTGTTCTTTTGTCAGATTAGCAAGTAGGAGGATTTATTTATGTCTAAGCGGACCTTTCAACCAAGTAGAATAAAGCGTAAGCGGACCCACGGGTTCCGTAAAAAAATGCAGACCAAGGCTGGTCGTCACTCGATCAATCGTCGGCGTGCTCGTGGTCGCAAATTACTGACGGTTGCAATACCGATAAAGTAATTCATGGATAACTGTTATCCCGGATTTTACCGCTTACGTAAATCCTGGGAATACCGATTGATTAAAAAAATGGGGTGTAAATATACTACACCCCATTTTGTGCTTCTGGCGCGTGATAACAATATTAACAATTCGCGTCTGGGTATAACGGTTTCTCGCAGGGTTGGTAATGCTGTACAACGAAATAGGCTCAAAAGAGTTATACGCGAGTTTTTTCGGACCAGAGTTCATCTGTATCCTGCTTTGACAGATTATTCAATTATCGCTAAACCAGGTACCGCTCTACTTTCATCTTCTGAGATAAATATTGAGTTGAATAAAGTTTTTTCGCTGACGGCTATCAAAAGTGATTAAATATTTTTTTATATTGTTAATTGATATTTATCGATATTGCATATCGCCTTATACACCAAGTTCTTGCCGGTTTTATCCAACTTGCTCCAACTATGCACGCGAAAGTATTCTTACTCTGGGTTTGTTCAGGGGGGTCTATATCTCCATTAAGCGAATACTCAAGTGCCATCCGTATCATTCTGGTGGATATGATCCCGTACCTTCAATTAAAAAGCAGGATATTTAAAAATGGACAATAATCGTACTATCATTGCTGTTGTTCTTGTGGTTCTTCTCTGGTCTGGGTACAGTCTTTTTTTTGCTCCACAGGTACCGATTCAGCAAGCTCCCCCGGTTGAAACGGTAACGAAAGAGAATCTGCCAAAGGAAGAGGTTAAACAAATTGACGCAGCAGTTGATTCTTCTGCTTCAGATACCCTTTCCAATCTCAACGAGAAGGAATCTTTTACCACCATTTCGTCTCCTTATTATGATATCAAAATATCATCTATCGGTGCGACGATTCGCTCGATTGTCTTAAAAAAATATAGAGAAACCAATGCCGTTGATTCTCCCTTCTTTAACCTTTTAGACAGTGATAGCTTCACCCTTTCAACACTAAAAATAGCCGGAAGTGATGGTCTCTATCTCCCTGCTAATTTAAATTATAAGGTTCTTGATAGTAAATCCTCCATCGAGCTAAAAAATGAAAATGTAACGGTTAGTTTTGTTGCTACGATAAACGATTTAACAGTTATAAAAAACTACACCTTTAACCCCTCTTTATATGCTTTCGATCTTGATGTTCAGCTGATCAACAACTCTGATAAAATAGTTACCGGTCGACTTAACCTCTTATTGACCACTGCCTGGGACAAGGGAGATAAGTCTCAGATGTATACGTTTGTTGGTCCGGTGACTTTTAATGGTGAGGATCTGGAGGAGGATAAAGCTGCGGATCTGGAAAAATCGCCTAAAATTTACAAGGACAATATTGTCTGGTCCGGATACACGTCGAAATACTTTTTGAGTGTTGTCAACCCGGGAGAGAAGCAGGAGCAACTTTTTATCAGCGCGGGTGATGGCTTTGTCGAGAATAAATTCACCTCTCCCGGAATATCTCTGATTAAAGATCAAAAAACCTCATTTACCTACTCGGCCTATTTTGGTCCGAAACAGGATGAATATTTGGTGGCCAGTGGTCATCAATATGAAAAAGCCATCAACTACGGTTTTTTTCACCCACTATCTAAGCCTCTGATGGTTGTTTTGAAATTTTTCTACAGCTATATCGGTAACTTTGGTTTCTCCATTATTTTATTAACGATCTGTATCAAATTGATTTTCTGGCCGTTAACCCAGAAAAGTTACAAGTCGATGCAGGGGATGCAGAATCTGCAACCTGAAATGAAAAAAATGCGGGAAAAATACGGCAAGGATAAAAAGAAACTCAATCAAGAGATGATGTCTTTCTATAAGGATAATAAGGTTAATCCCTTGGGGGGGTGTTTGCCGATGTTGATCCAGATCCCGGTGTTTTTTGCCCTCTATCGGGTCCTGCTTGGTTCTATTGAGTTGATGCATGCCCCTTTCATATTGTGGATTACTGATTTGTCAGCTAAAGATCCGTACTATGTTACGCCGTTGATTATGGGGGTAACGATGTTTTTACAGCAGAAAATGACCCCCACCAACATGGATCCTACCCAGGCAAAGATCATGTTGATGATGCCGGTTGTTTTCACTTTCATGTTTCTTAATTTCCCCTCTGGGCTGGTTCTTTACTGGTTGACCAACAACCTTCTCACCATCCTTCAACAGTACCTTATCAAGCGTCAGAATGTCTGATGCCCCTGGTGGTGCCGATGAATACAGTCGACACAATTATAGCTCCTGCAACACCTCCCGGTGAGGGGGGTGTTGCTATAGTTCGTATTTCCGGTGCCGATGCCTTATCGGCTCTTTTGTGTTATTTCACCCCTACTACCACCGTTCTCCCCCTTGAATCACATCGTCTTTATTATGGCCTCTTGAGGGATCCCTCTGGTTGTGTCATTGATGAGGTGATGGCAGTACATATGCTCGCACCCCACACCTATACCCGCGAAGATGTGGTTGAGATACAGTGTCATGGTGGTCATCAGGTGGTGAAATCTATCCTTGATCTCTACCGCGCTTATGGTCTCAGGTTAGCCGGACCGGGCGAGTTTACCTTTCGTGCCTATATGAACGGTCGTCTTGACTTGTCTCAGGCCGAGGCGGTTGCCAGTCTGATTCACTCTAAAACTGACTCATCGCGCCGGTTGGCCCTGGCACAGATCGATGGTGCTTTAAGCCGTGAAATATATTCTTTCACTGCCATTCTGAAGCAGGTTTTGATTTTGGTTGAGGCGTGGATTGATTTTCCTGAGGAGGATTTGCCCGCCGAGGATGTTGAAGAAATTTCTACCTCAATTACTCAGGCAATATCAAAAATACAAATAATAACAGGTAGTTATGGGTTTGGTAGGGTTTTGACGGAGGGCGCCTCGATTCTGTTGATTGGACAACCTAATGCGGGCAAGAGCTCTTTATTAAATGCTCTCCTGGGTGAGGAGCGTGCGATTGTCACGGCCATTCCGGGAACGACTCGAGATCTTCTTGAGGAGGGTTTGGTCATCAATGGTGTTCCGGTGCGCTTGATCGATACTGCGGGGTTGTGTGAATCAGTTGACCCGGTTGAGGTTGAGGGGATCCGTAGAGCAGAAAAGAGCCTCTCCCAAACGGATTTAGTTTTATGGGTGGTTGATGCAAATAGAGAGTCAACGGCTGGGGATGATTATATCTATAGCCGTCTCTCTAGCTTGCCAACCTTTCAGGTTTTTACCAAGATAGATATCTGTGGTGATCCTGATAGTTCCAATCCGGGGAACTTCCCCCAATATAGAGTCTCTTCAAAAACAGGAGATGGCCTTGAGGGGTTGCGTGACGCCATCTCCGATTTTCTGGTGGGTGGCGGTGGGGCTTTGACCGAATCGGTCATGTTGACTGAGCAGCGTCACTATGAAGCCTTGCTCCTTTGCCTGGGGAGTCTTGAGCGGGCATCAGGTTCTTTGGCTGTGGACGCATCACTGGAGTTTTTGGCCTTGGATCTTCGTGAGGCACTCGGCTCTCTGGGGCAGATATCGGGCGAGACGGTAACGGAGGATATCTTGGATGGTATTTTCTCTGGATTTTGTATCGGTAAATAAATGTTTCACGTGAAACATTGAGGTGTGGTTGAGTTATGGGTGGATACGATAAAGATTATCAGGTCATAGTCGTTGGTGCTGGTCATGCTGGATGTGAGGCAGCTTTAGCTTCGGCTCGGATGGGGTGCTCTACACTTCTATTGACGATCGGTTTGGATACTGTCGCGCAGATGTCGTGTAACCCGTCAATCGGTGGTTTAGCAAAAGGGCACCTGGTCCATGAGATAGATGCTCTTGGGGGAGAGATGGGGTTAAATATTGATGCGACGGGAATACAGTTTCGCCGACTCAATACCCGTAAAGGCCCCGCCGTTCGAGCCGCTAGAGCGCAGGCCGACCGGATGGCCTATAGTGCGAGGATGAAAAATGTTATAGAGGCTGAACCACTACTGGATTTGAAGCAGGGTTTGGTTGAGGAGTTGTTGGTAGAGAAGGGGCGAATTGTTGGGGTTAAGATTCGCGAGGGGTTAGCTTTTTATGGCAAAACTGTTGTCCTGACCACCGGCACTTTTATGCGCGGTTTGATCCATGTCGGTTTGAACCACTTTGCTGGTGGGCGGGCAGGTGAGCCTTCAGCTGAAGGAATATCGGGCTCTTTGAGTGCTCTTGGTTTGCGGGTTGGGAGGTTGAAAACTGGCACACCGGCCCGTTTGTCGGCACGGTCCATCGATTTTTCTAAACTGGAAAAGCAACCGGGCGATAAATTGATAAAACCTTTTTCCTTTATGACGGAGAAGATTACCAGAAAACAGGTTGATTGTTATATTGCTGAAACCAATGAGATGACTCATCAGATCATCCGCAATAACCTGAATAAGTCTCCACTGTTTGCCGGGGTCATTGAGGGGATTGGCCCCCGTTATTGTCCCTCTATTGAAGATAAGGTGGTTCGCTTTCCGGATAAAAAAAGCCATCAGTCTTTTCTTGAGCCGGAGGGGATTGTCGGCAGTGAGATGTATCCAAGCGGTTTGTCCACATCATTACCACCGGATGTGCAGCTGGCTTACTTCAGATCGATGGTGGGGTTTGAGAGGGTCGAAATAATGCGACCGGGGTACGCGATTGAGTATGATTTTGTTGAACCGTTGCAATTAAAAGCCACCCTGGAAACAAGAGTTGTGGCAGGGTTATTTCATGCCGGGCAAATCAACGGGACCTCCGGTTACGAAGAGGCCGCAGGGCAGGGGATCCTTGCTGGAATCAATGCCGCACGGCAATGTCAGGATCGAGAGCCGGTTATTATTGGTCGTGATGAGGGTTATCTTGGTGTCATGGTTGATGATTTGATTACCCAGCCCACAACTGACCCTTATCGGATGTTTACCTCCCGCTCTGAATATCGTTTGCTGTTACGTGAAGATAATGCCGACCAGAGGTTAACTGAATTGGGGCGTGAGGTTGGTCTTGTCAGTGATGTTCGCTGGAAAATGTTTCAGGAAAAGCAGGAGCAGGTCGATGCTGCGACGCAAATATTGAAAACCAAAAGTGTCACTTCAGCAGACCGGACGGCTGTCAATCTCCTTAATCTGGGCGAGTTGAAGAGTGGCTTGAGTCTGGAATCGCTGTTGCGACGTCCAGAACTCAGCTTGAAACAGCTTGAGGATATCTGCCCGGAATTGGGAGCTTTTTCTCCACAAGCACTGGAACAGGTTGAGATTGCAGTAAAGTATGAGGGCTATATAAAGAGACAGTTGGAGCAGGTTGAGAGATATCGGCTGCAGGAAGATATCAATATGCCTGGCGATATTGATTATGATGAAATTCCCAGCTTATCAACCGAGGTTCGGGAAAAACTGAAAAAAACTCTGCCGATAAGTCTTGGACAGGCGGGGCGGATCCAGGGGGTGACCCCGGCAGCTATCGCAGTTATCCAGATCTACTTACGTAAAAAACATCATGTCTAAATCGTTAATCGATGGTTTATCTCAATTTGATTTGCAGTTACCTGCTGAAATTATTCAAAAAGAGTTGGTTTTTCTGGATGAATTGTTGCGCTGGAATCAACGCATCAACCTCACCTCCATCACAGATCGAGCTGAAGCGATAGAGAAACATCTGATTGACTCTCTCCTGCTTCTCCCCTATGTGCAAAATTCACCCAAGATTATCGATCTGGGGTCAGGTGGGGGGCTCCCGGGGATTCCTCTGGCGATTGCAATCAGTTCTCTGCAGGTTGTATCGATCGACAGTGTTGGTAAGAAAATCAACTTCCAGAAACATCTCAAGAGATTATTGCATCTTGAGAATCTTCAGGTGGTGCAATCCAGAGCTGAAAATTTAGAGCAAATACCTCTGGCGGAGGGGGAGTATGATCTGGTGGTCGCCCGGGCTTTTACTTCACTGGACACATTATTGAACTATGCGGCCCCCTGGTTAAAGCCAGGGGGGCGGGTTATTGCGATGAAGGGGCCAGGGGGGAGCAGCGAGCTAAGCTCCGCAGAAACAGCCATTAAGCAGAATGGTTTTACTAGTCCCGAGGTTTTCTCGTATCAACTTCCCTTCTCTCACGCAGAGAGACAACTTCTTATTTTGAAAAAGTGATCAGAGGGTCTATATATTTAATGTAATAGAGGCTGAATTTAGCTGGGGGGTATGATACTCTGCCGGTTCTCAAATAGTGCTGACCGGGGCTATTCTTTCCCTCTGGTTGGTTCAACAAAAAAAGGAGCATGAATAGATGGCCCAGATTATAGCCATTGCAAACCAGAAAGGTGGCGTTGGTAAAACCACAACAGCTGTCAATCTCGCCGCATCTCTGGCTGCTGCTGAAAAGAAAACCCTATTGATTGATATGGATCCACAGGCGAATGCATGTAGTGGCCTCGGAGTTGATAAAACAGAAGTAATATCAACTATTTACAATGTTTTGCTCGGGGAGGTCGGGGCGCTGGAGGTGTTACAGAAAACTGCTTTGGAGCATCTCGATGTATTGCCATCCAATACCAATTTGATCGGAGCTGAGATTGAGCTTCTGGATACAGAAAATCGGGAAAAACAGCTCAAGTTTGCGATAGAAGAGCTGGTAGAGAAATATCAATATGTGATTATTGATTGTCCCCCATCACTGAGTTTGTTGACCGTTAATGCCCTGTCTGCCGCTAACTCGGTAGTGGTTCCCCTGCAGTGTGAATTTTATGCGATGGAGGGGTTGGGGCAATTGATGCAGACAATTCGCCTGGTGCAGCAGGAATTGAATCCACAACTTGATATTAAGGGGATTCTGCTGACGATGTTTGATGGGCGCAATAATCTTTGCCATCAGGTGAGTGATGAAATCAGAGCCCATTTTGGTGATAAGGTATTTCGTTCGGTGGTTCCACGGAATGTCAGACTTTCGGAGGCTCCAAGTTATGGACAACCGGTTTTGTTGTACGATATTGCCTCACGGGGAGCGCAGGCCTATATGGATCTAGCAGAGGAAATTCTTGCAGGGGGTTCTCATGGTTAAACCGAAACGTCCAGCCCTGGGAAAAGGGATTGGTGCTTTATTGAGTTCCGCCGCTCAGGAAGGGGGGAAGAAATACTTTTCTTGTCCCGTTGAAGAGCTGAAACCGCATCACCGTCAACCACGTAAAACCTTTAATGATGCCAAAATGGCAGAGTTGGTCGCTTCCATTAAAGAGAAGGGGATCATCCAACCCCTGGTGGTGAGACGTCAGGATGATCACTATCAGATTGTTGCCGGTGAAAGACGCTGGCGGGCGGCACAGAAGGCGGGGCTGGAGAGTGTCCCGGTGGTTATCCAGAATGTTACAGAAGATTCGGCTCTGGAGATTGCCCTGATAGAAAATATCCAGAGAGAGGATCTCAATCCCCTGGAGGAAGCCGGAGCCTATCGCCACTTGATGGATAGCTTTGACCTTCTTCAGGAGGAGGTTGCCAGGCGAGTCGGCAAGGACCGTTCCACGGTTGCTAATGCTTTAAGATTGCTGAAACTACCGGAAAAGGTTAAGAGCGATCTCCTTGAAAGTCGTTTAAGTATGGGGCATGCCCGGGCCTTACTTGCCCTGGAGAACGAAGAAGATATTCTTGAAGCCAGTCACGAAATCATCAGAAAGAAATTATCGGTCCGAGAGACCGAAAAATTAATCAAAAAAATTAAAAATATGTTTAAAACAAGGGATGAGCAGGTCGATATTGTAAAACCGATAGACCCTAATATCCTGGAACTGGAAAACAACCTCCGACAGCAGCTGGGGGCTCAGGTCAGGGTAATTACTAAGAACAAGGGTGGCCGGATAGAAATAAGCTACCATGACCAGACGGAGTTGAGCAGAATCCTTGAATTACTGGGAGTTTAAAGCCAAAGCAATAAATCAAATGAGAAGTGGAGAAGAGGATGTTTAATAATAAAAAACCGGAGCAGGCAGTAATGAAAAAACCAATAGCGATCGACAAGGCAGATATCAAGGCATTTTTAGGACCAGGCAGTCGGTTTGAGGGGAAAATGAGCTTTGATGAAATGGTTCGTCTCGATGGGGTTTTCAACGGTGATATCGTCTCAAGTGATATCTTAGTTGTTGGTGAGTCTGCAGAGATTGAGGGGAGTATCAAGGTTGGGGCTCTCATTCTCAGTGGTCATTTTAAGGGAGAGATTAAAGCCACGACAAGTGTCGAGTTGAGGGCGCCGGCACAGGTTGAGGGAAGCATTGAAACACCGCTGTTAAAAATAGCTGAAAAGGTCATTTTTAATGGCGAGATAAAGATGCCGGAGGTGGTTAAAGAGGTTTCTGACAAAACAACCGGCCTTGGGGAGAAGCAGACATCAAAATAGCCATCTGTGTGCCCGGTAGATAACAACCAAAATATCTTTATAAATAGTGGGGATAAAGAGGTCAAATGCTTGACAGCACTCTCTGAGTTGTGATAGCTATTCGTGCCTTAATCAAAATACCTGTTAAACAACATCAAACACGACTCGATATCTGCGTGTAGCTATATCGGAAACACCATCCAAAGAGGTAAACTAGGTGATAAGCGTTGACTGGACCCTGGGTCTGCAGTTCCTTAACTTTGTTATTCTCCTACTTATTCTTAATAAAATACTCTATCGCCCCCTGCTAAAAATTATTGCTGACCGGAGCGATAGGATCGCTGGTCTGCATGCCGGGGCAAAGGATCTGGAAGCGGGCATTGATGAAAAGATGCAGCGTTATCAACAACAGCTCAATGACGCTAAATTTCAGGCCAATGAAGAGCGAAATAAATTAAAACAAGCTGCCAGTGAGGAAGAGGTCAAGTTACTTACTGAAGCCCGTGGAAAAGCTTCCTCTCGATTAGAGAAGATTAAATCTCAAGTTGCTGTGGAGGCTGGCGAGGCAAGCAAAATCCTGCAAACTGAGGCTGGGGCTCTGGCTGAGCAAATTACCACGAAAATTCTTGGCCGGGAATTGGCTTAAGGGAAGGAAGGTTTAGAATATATGCACAGATCAATGAAAGCCGTTCTTCTAGCAGTGCTTCTGCTTGGACTCATCGGTGGGATCTCCTTTGCTTCTGGTGGTGGTCATGAAGTTGCAAGCGGTGTTCTGCTGAAGGATTTTTTATATCGACTTTTCAATTTCGCCATAGTTGTTGCTATTCTTGTCTATTTTTTAGCAAAACCGATAAAAAAAGGACTTGCTGGACGGCGAGAAGAGATTGAGAAGACTCTTGCAGAGGCAAAACGGATCAAGGAAGAAGCAGAAGCCAAATTTGCTGAGTATGATCTTAAGTTGGCTCGAGCAACGGAAGAAATTGCTGAAATCAGTGATTCGATCCGTCGTGAAGGTGAGCGAGAAAAAATAAATATCATTGAAAGTGCCAAACAGCTGGCGATAAAAATTGAGCAGGATGCAGAAAATGCAGCAGAGCTTGAGGTGGCCAAGGCACGGACAGAACTTCAACGAGAGGCGGTTCAATTAGCCGTTGGTGTTGCCGAAGAACTCCTGAAGAAGAACTTCACCAAAGACGACGATACCCGTCTGATTGACGAGTACATGCAGAAGGTGGGAGAGTTACATTGAGTAACAGTGCGATTTCAATAAGATATGCCAAGGCGTTGTTGAATATTGCTTCAGAGGAGAAGCAGGTCGAGCGTTATGCTGAAGAGCTCGCCGCTATTTCTGAGGTATTAAAGCAGGAAGATTTGCTCCGCCTGTTGCTTGATAGTCCAACTTTTCCGCTGAAAAAGAAAACGGCAATTATGCATGATATTGCTGATCTTCTTGAGTTGAGTCGCGGAATGTGTAACTTCCTTGATCTCCTCCTTGAGAAAGGGCGGATTGTGTATCTGCCACAAATAGATCTCAATTATCGCAAGTTTGCAGATGAGCGGTCAGGGGTCGTTCGGGCTAAGATCAAGTCAGCAAATAAGTTAACCAAAAAGCGCGCAGATGAGATCCAGAAGGGTCTCGAGAAGCTGACTGGTAAGCAGGTGGTCTTGAGTGTAGAAATTGATAAATCGCTGATCGGCGGTCTACAGGCCGAGATGGGCGGTAAACTTTTTGACGGTAGTGTGAAAACCCAGCTGAAACGGATTGCAGATACCTTAGCAAAGGGGTAACAAAAGATTATGGAAATTAGAGCAGAAGAAATCAGCGCGATTATCAAGAGGCAGATTGAAGACTTCGGTCGCGAGGTTGAGGTCAGTGAAACCGGTACAATCATCTCTGTTGGTGATGGTATTGCCCGTATCCATGGTTTGGATAAAGCCATGTCCGGCGAGCTCCTCGAATTCCCCGGCGGAACCATGGGGATGGTACTGAACCTCGAAGAAGACAATGTCGGTGCTGCCATCCTTGGTGATTCAGAGCATATTAAGGAAGGTGATCTGGTCAAGAGAACCGAACAGATTGTCCAGGTTCCGGTTGGTGAAGCTTTGGTTGGTCGGGTTGTCAATGGCATCGGGATTCCCATCGATGGCAAGGGCGATATTCAGACCGAAACCTACAGCCAGGTTGAAATTAAGGCGCCCGGTATCGTTGCCCGGAAGTCGGTTCACGAACCGATGCAAACCGGTCTTAAGGCGATTGATGCCATGGTTCCAATCGGTCGAGGACAGCGGGAATTGATTATCGGTGACCGCCAGACCGGTAAAACTGCAGTTGCAACAGATACTATCATCAACCAAAAAGGTAACGATGTTATCTGTATTTACGTTGCCATCGGTCAAAAACGGTCAACGGTTGCCCAGGTTGTAGAAAAACTCCGTCAGCATGGGGCAATGGATTATACCATCATTGTTGCAGCGACCGCATCTGACCCTGCACCGCTGCAGTTTATTTCACCCTATACCGGTGTTACCATGGGCGAGTTCTTTCGTGATAGTGGTCGGCATGCCCTGATCATTTATGATGATCTCTCCAAGCAGTCAGTTGCTTATCGGCAGCTCTCCCTGTTGTTGCGTCGGCCGCCAGGTCGTGAAGCGTTCCCCGGAGATGTTTTCTATCTACATAGTCGGTTACTCGAGCGGGCAGCAAAATTGAGTGATGAGCAGGGAGCGGGTTCTTTGACTGCCTTGCCAATCATCGAGACTCAGGCGGGTGATGTTTCTGCTTATATCCCGACCAACGTTATCTCGATTACCGATGGTCAGATTTTCCTTGAGACCGACCTGTTCTACTCTGGTGTTCGTCCAGCGATCAACGTTGGTCTGTCTGTTTCCAGAGTCGGTGGTGCTGCTCAGGTTAAAGCGATGAAGCAGGTTGCCGGTACTCTCCGTCTGGCTCTGGCACAATATCGTGAAATGGCTGCGTTTGCTCAGTTTGGCTCAGACCTTGATGCAGCAACCCAGGCACAGCTTAACCGTGGTGCCCGTTTGGTTGAGATCCTCAAGCAGGGTCAATATCAACCACTGCCGGTTGAAATCCAGGTTCTGTCTATCTACGCTGCAAATAACGGTTATGTCGATGAGTATCCAACCACAGCAGTCCAGCGTTATGAGAGTGAAATGCTCGCCTTTATGGAAGCAAATCATAGCGGAATCATTACTGATCTCGCGGAAAAGAAAGCGATAGACGAAGCTCTGGAAGACCGTATTAAAGCGGCTCTGGAAGAGTTTAAAAGCCAGTTTGTGGCCTGATTTCATAAAGGGTTGAGCAGCTATGCCAAGTCTGAAGGACATAAAAAAACGGATTGGCTCGGTTAAAAATACCGAGCAGATCACTAAAGCGATGAAGATGGTTGCAGCGGCAAAGTTGCGTCGTGCACAAGAAGCCGCCGTCTCAGCTCGTCCCTATGCGGAAAAGCTACATTCGGTGGTATCCCATCTGGCTCAGAGTGAAGAGATCGACGATCAACCATTGCTCAAACAGCGTGGTACTGAACGAGCGCTGGTGGTTCTGATGACCGCTGATCGAGGCCTTTGTGGTGGTTTCAATGCCAATGTTTCAAAAGAGGCAGAACGTTTCATTCGTCAGAATGAGCTGGGTTTTTCTGCTATTGATCTGATGATTATCGGTCGCAAAGGGCGGGATTTTCTTAAGAACAGAGTTGGTGACAATATCACCAAGGTTCACGAGAATATTACTACCGATGCAACCTATAAGACGGCTCAATTAATCGGTCAAGATGTCGTCGATGCGTACTGTGAAGAGAAGTATGACGCAGTTTATGTCATCTACAATGCGTTTCAAAGTGCCATCGTACAGATCGTGACTGTTGAGCGGATCTTGCCGATTCAGCCTCAAGAGACTGAAGAGGTTCATGAAGCGAGTCTTGATTACCTTTATGAACCAAATCAAGGGGTTGTCCTCTCCCAGTTGTTACCCAAGATGGTTGAAGTACAGCTATTCAGGGCACTTCTTGAATCAAATGCTTCGGAGCAGGGGGCGCGGATGTCATCGATGGACAGTGCCAGCCGGAATGCCGCTGATATGATTGATAAACTGACGTTGCAGTACAACCGGGCACGGCAGGCCGCTATTACCAAAGAGTTGATGGAAATCATCTCCGGGGCAGAATCTATTAAATAGTAATAAGTTTTCAGACATACAAGAGCTTATCCCGTTGGGTTAAGGAGGAAAGGTTTGATGATGAACAAGGGAAAAATCACACAGGTTATTGGTCCTGTCGTAGACGTAGAGTTTGAGCCAGGCAAACTACCAGAGGTCTTCTATGCGGTTAAGATGACAAATCCCTCGCTGGGTGAAGATGAATGGAATCTGGTCTGCGAGGTTGCCCAGCACCTGGGTGAAAATACCGTGCGCACCATTGCTATGGACTCAACTGATGGTTTGGTTCGTGGTCAGGAAGTGTTGGATACCGGTGATCAGATCCAGATGCCGGTCGGACCAAAAACCCTCGGACGGATTATGAATGTTATTGGCCAACCGGTCGATGAAGCGGGTCCGATTGAAAATGAAAAAGCTTGGGCAATTCACCGCCCGGCTCCTGATTTCGTCAGCCAATCGACTAAAGTTGAGTCTTTTGAGACGGGAATCAAGGTTGTTGACTTGCTTGCTCCCTATTCCCGTGGCGGCAAAATCGGTCTGTTCGGCGGTGCCGGTGTAGGTAAAACCGTTCTGATCATGGAGCTGATTAATAATGTTGCACAGCAACACGGCGGTTTCTCAGTTTTTGCCGGTGTTGGTGAGCGGACCCGTGAGGGGAACGATCTCTGGGAAGAGATGAAAGAGTCCGGCGTTCTCGATAAAGCGGCACTGATTTATGGTCAGATGAATGAGCCTCCTGGAGCACGTGCCCGGGTTGCCTTGTCGGCACTCACCGTTGCTGAATATTTCCGCGATGAAGAGGGTCAAGACGTTCTGCTATTTGTTGATAATATCTTCCGTTTTACCCAGGCCGGTTCCGAAGTCTCGGCACTGCTTGGTCGGATCCCTTCGGCGGTTGGCTACCAGCCGACCCTCTCTACCGAGATGGGTGAGCTGCAGGAGCGAATCACCACCACCGATAAAGGTTCGATTACTTCGGTTCAGGCAATCTATGTCCCTGCTGATGACTTGACCGACCCGGCTCCAGCGACAGCATTTGCCCACTTGGATGCAACGACGGTTCTTTCCCGGCAGATTGCCGAGCTTGGTATTTATCCTGCAGTGGATCCCCTGGATTCAACCAGCCGGATTCTTGATCCACAGGTGATTGGTGAAGAGCACTATAAGGTTGCTCGCGATGTGCAGTTTGTTCTACAGCGTTACAAGGATCTGCAGGATATTATTGCAATCCTGGGTATGGATGAACTCTCTGAGGACGACAAGCTGGCTGTTGCCCGGGCCCGTAAGATTCAGCGTTTCCTCTCTCAACCATTCCATGTCGCCGAAGTTTTTACTGGCGCTCCGGGTAAATACGTTGAGTTAAAGGATACCATCAGAGGGTTCCAGGAAATTCTTGATGGTAAGCACGATAATCTGCCAGAGCAGGCATTCTATCTTGTCGGTACCATTGAAGAGGCGATTGAAAAAGGCAAGGAGATGGCGGCCTGATTGATCGCTCTGTAAGACCAGATTTTTATGTAAAGGACAGTCGCAATGGCTGATAAGTTAAAACTTGAAATGGTGACACCGTATAAACGGGTGCTCTCGGAGGATGTCGATGAGATTACGGCTCCCGGATTTATTGGTGAATTAGGTATATTACCTGAGCATACTCCGCTGTTAACGACGCTAAAAGTTGGAGAACTCTCTTATAAAGAAGGTAATGAGACTTTTCATATTGCCGTTAACTGGGGATACCTTGAGGTAGAAAATAATACTGTTACGGTTCTGGTTGATACTGCGGAGAGAGCGGATGAGATCGATCTTGCTCGAGCCAAAGCGGCCCTGGGACGTGCAGAAGATGCTCTTAAGGGGCTGTCTCAAGAGGATAAGCAGTACATGATCATGGAAGCTGCTCTGCAGCGAGCTTTGATCCGGATTCAGGTGGCGGGAAAAAATCGTTAATCTCTGAATTGATCACCAAAGTTATTTTGAAAGGCACCCCGTTTGGGGTGCCTTTTTTGTTATTTAAGCTGCAATTATGAAGAATTCAAAGCAAAGAAACGGGGGTAAAAAGTGAAATGGGTTGACTTTCAGCTAAATTGGAGATTAATTAACAGATTGGGTGTGAATACCCAATATTTTACGTGCTTTCTTTAGAGGGTAAATGAGCTATGAAGAGTAAACTAATAACCACAAAATTTACTTGTCTGACGATTGCCCTGTGCTACTTCGTCGTTAGCGGTTTGTGGACTCTTTTCTCCGGTAAACTTTTTGCTATTCTGTCAAATCAACCACCCCAGTCAGTCCACCCGGTTGGCGCAAGTCATTGGTTTCTTATCGCCTTTTCAACCGGGTTGCTCTATTGGCTCCTCACTTATTGGGAGGTGGCCATGGCTGAATCACAAGAATCCTTAGGCAAGGTCAACCGTGCATTGAGAAGTTACAGTGAATGTACCAGGGCGATGACCCGAATTGATGATGAATTAAAGCTCATGCAGGAAATTTGTCGGATCTGTGTGGAAGTGGGCGGACATCGTATGGCGTGGGTTGCCTTTGGAGATGATACGGAAGAGAAAGCGTTGCGGTCGGTTGCACATTGGGGTGCAGAAGGGTGTTTTCTGGATGATTTACAGGCGAGCTGGGCCGACACCGAACGTGGTCAAGGCCCTGCAGGGACCAGTATTCGTACGGGAAAGATTACCGTATTCAATAATCTGTTAACTAATCCTCTCTATCGCCCCTGGCGTCAAGCAGTAGAAAAGTGCGGCTATACCTCCTGTATTGCATTGCCACTGATTGAACATGGTAGCGCTTTTGGATCTCTGGTGATTTTTGATGAAAAGGCACAAGCGTTTGATGTTGAAGAGGTACAACTTCTAGAAGCGCTGGCTGAAGACCTCTCTTACGGGATTGTTGCGTTGCACTCCAAGCTGCAAAACAAGCGTGAAGTGGATGAGCGTTTGATGCTGGCGACGGTTATGGATCAAACTTCTGACGGGGTTATCACCTTTGATGCTGAAGGGACTATTCAATATATCAACCCGAGTTTTGAAAGTCTATGTGGAGTTCCAGCCGCGGAAGGTATTGGTATCAAGATTCATGATTTTGAATGCTCCAAACGTAACCCGAAGTTTTATCATGCTATTTTAAGTGTATTTACCAGTAACCAGATGTTTAGTGGCCATTTTGTCAATAAAAAAAGAGATGGCACTGAATATGATATGGATGCACAGATTGCCCCGGTTTTTAGTAAGTCGGGGGAAGCTATTCGTTATGTTGCAACAATTCGTGATGTCAGTGAGTCCATAGGGTTGCAACGACAGCTTCGGCAGGCACAGAAGATGGAGGCGTTGGCAACGTTATCGGGAGGGATCGCCCATGATTTCAACAATATTCTGGCAATCATCATTACCAATACAGAGATGAATCTTGAAGATGTTGCGGAAGATAGCCCGGTGTATGGTTCCATGGAGCTGGTTCTTAAGGCGGGACTGAGAGGGAAGAACCTGGTTAAACAGTTTTTAACCATCAGCCGTCAGAAAGAGCAGGAGAAAAAACCGGTCAAGCTGGGAGAGATTATCAGTGAATCTTTCGAATTGCTACGATCAACACTGCCGACAACGATCGACCTGCGTCAATATATTGATGTCCAATCCGATCTCATTTCGGCCGATCCGACCCAGATCAATCAAGTTATCATGAATCTTTGTACCAATGCCGGTGATGCCATGCAGGAAAAAGGTGGTGCTCTGGATATCAGTTTAAGTGACTTGGTGCTGTCTGAAGCAGATATCAACCGCTATCCCGGGCTACAATTGGGGAAATTCATTAAGTTGGTTGTGACAGACACCGGTCAAGGGATGACCCGGGAGGTTATGGATAGAATTTTTGACCCGTTTTACACGACAAAATCACCGGGGAAAGGGACCGGCTTGGGGCTCTCTATTACCCATGGAATAATAAAAAATCATGGTGGAACAATATCGGTTAACAGCATCAAGGGTGTTGGGACAACCTTTACTATTCTATTTCCTCAGCTTGAAATAGGGGCAGAAGATGGTGGTGAAATTGCCGTAGTCAAAACAATCTCGGGGCAAGGGCACATTTTGTTTGTTGATGATGAAGTTGATTATGTCGCCGGGATGAAGATGGTGTTGGGGCGCCTGGGTTACGCTGTTACTGCAGTGACAGAGAGCAGAAAAGCCCTGAATCTGTTCCGTGACAATCCTGATAAGTTTGACCTCTTGATTACTGATCAGGTCATGCCACAAATGACCGGGGTGATGTTGTCGAAGGAAGTTCTGAAAATTCGACCCGACTTGCCAATTGTTCTCTGTACCGGTTCCTCACCTCAGGCTGAAACTGCGGTGGGACAGAGAAAGGCCAGAGAAGTTGGGATTCGAAAAGTTTTGATGAAGCCGGTTGAAAGGAACGAAATCAGCCAGGTGGTGCAAAAACTATTGCAAACTGAACCGGTCTCCTCGGTGAGGAAATAATGGCAAAGATACTGATTATAGACGATGAAGAGATGATGTGTGCAACGTTGTCAACGCTGGTTGAACGTAAAAAACATACGGCAATCAGCGCGATGACCTTGAAAGCAGGTGTTGATCTTGCTGGCAGAGAAGATTTTGATCTGGTTTTTCTGGATGTGAGGATGCCTGATGGGAATGGTCTCGATGCCCTGCCGACGATACAGGCAAGTCCATCAACTCCGGAAGTGATTATTATGACCGGGTTTGGTGATCCCAATGGCGCAGAATTGGCGATCAAGAGTGGGGCTTGGGATTATATTGAAAAAGGATTTTCAATCAAGGAAATAACCCTTTCCCTGGAAAGAGCATTGCAATATCGCCAGGAGAAGCAGGAAGCAGATCATAAACGGAAACCGGTGCGGTTGAAAAGGGAATATATTATTGGCAGCAGTCCGGCGTTGAATAATTGTCTGGATCTGGTGGCACAAGCTGCCGAGAGTGATGCCAATGTTTTTATTACCGGTGAAACTGGAACCGGCAAGGAATTATTTGCCCGGGCCGTTTATGAAAACAGTCTGCGCAGCAATGAGGCTTTTGTCGTTGTTGATTGTACCTCCTTGCCAGAAACGTTGGTCGAAAGCCTTTTGTTTGGTCATGAAAAAGGGTCATTTACCGGTGCTGACCGAGCTCAAAATGGTTTAGTCCGACAGGCTCATAATGGGACACTTTTTCTCGATGAAATAGGTGAGCTACCCATGTCGTTGCAGAAATCATTTCTACGGGTATTGCAGGAACATCGATTCAGACCTGTCGGAGCCAATAAAGAGGTCGAAAGTAATTTTCGACTTATTGCAGCAACCAACCGGGATCTGGATGCTATGGTGGAAACCGGCGAATTTCGCAGTGATCTGTTGTTTCGCTTACGCACCTTCATCATCGAACTACCAACTCTGCGGGAGCGGCGTGAAGATATCAAGGAGTTGGCCAGATATCATATCGATAAATTCTGCACCCAGTATGGCTTGGCCTCAAAGGGATTTTCTCCTGATTTTTTGGAAACCCTGATGAGTTATCCCTGGCCGGGGAACGTCAGGGAGTTCGTTAATACCCTGGAACGGAGTCTGACCACTGCACGGTTTGATCAGACCCTCTATCCCAAACACCTTCCCCACAATATCCGGGTTCAGGTTCGCCGGGCAGAAATGGAATCCGATTCCAGCGTCTCCGTGGGTAAAGAGAGCCGGGTTGCGCGTAGCTTACCAAAGTTACAGGAGTTTCGTGACACGGTTTACGCACAGGCAGAAAAAGAGTATCTGCAAGAGTTGATGGAAGTCAGCGGGGAGAATATTCCCGAAGCGTGTCGAATTTCTGGACTATCTCAATCCCGGTTGTATGCATTACTGAAAAAAAATGCGGTCTCCCGGAGCGAATAATCCTTCACCTGAGGGGTGTTCTTCCCGTAGGACAGTAAAATTCTTGCCGGGCAGTAATTTTTTCACTCCCCGGAGCGTTTCTTTCGCTTTGTTCTGATTTGCTTCGCCTTACTCTGAGCATAGAGTCCCATTTCCAGCATTGATAGATACAGCGTTTGCGGGAGAGAGCTATCTTTCGATACCAATAAATCAGATAGATATGAAATTGCCGAAAAGTTGGCATGTACAATGCTTTATATTTTGTGTCAGACAGTAGAAAATTAAAGTTCATCATAAAAGGGATATCGTGCCATGACGTTTACTCAGAAGATGAAGATTTCCGAATTGAAGCCATTTATGGAGAGTTTTCTGGCAATTCAGAGCTCCCCCGCTGAGTTGATCAAGGTATTGGAGGAATTAACGCTGGAAGTCGATCTACCCGGGATTGACGTACAAGGGTTGTTCCTGAGTTTTTCAGAAAACAGTTTGAAACTGAGCAGCAAAGAAGCTATTGAAGAGAAGTTGGCCGGGGCTGAACCTGGTAGCATTGTTGCAAAAAGTGCAAACACTAAAGTTGCGTTGGGTCTTACTGACAGTATGGCAAAAACTGATGATCCGGTGGTGATTTTTGGTGAAAATGGGACCGGAAAAACTCTGTTTGCCCGAACCATTCATCAAAAAAGTGGGCGCAGCAAACAACCCTTTGTCTGTTTCCCTTGTGGAGGGATCGAG
>JAOZQF010000100.1 GCA_029932345.1 Desulfuromusa sp.
ACCGCAGATGCTCTTCTTTTTTCAAAGAGCAGGTAACGTCTTTTTTACGCTATCACTGGGTTAAAAGAAGTCGGGTGAAGTCGATCGAGAGGACAATATGCTTTAGCTGCAGTTTTGTTGTCCAGCCTGGAATTTGGTTTTAATAATACTCTCCGAATTTGAGGGCTCTTTGTAGTTGAATTGACCCCGGTATCATCATATCAGTCCTCTTAATCGTTAGCGGCGACAGACTGGACTCAGAAAAATCTGATTTTTCTTTTTCTGCCCGGTACGGTACCCGTTGCCAAGACTTGTTCAATACTGGATTCTTGAGTTGATGGCAAATCACTCACAGCCTGCACAAGGTAAAACATGCCAAAGATTAATATTTGCATTTGTACCTATCAAAGACCAAAATTATTGACTGATTGCCTGCAGAGTTTGGCGTCGATAGTCGTTCCGTCAGAGACTGAAGTCACAGTCACAGTTATCGACAACGATCAAACAGGTTCAGCTAAACCCACTGTCACTGGACTGGCCGAAACCTTTCCATTCAATATTTATTACCATTGTGAAAGCAAAAGGGGAATCCCATGCGCACGGAACCGTGCCGTAGATGAAACTCATCGTTTGGGAAGCGATTATCTGATTTTTATTGATGATGATGAGTGGGTTGAACCCCTTTGGTTAGACAGATTGTATACCTATTGTCAAAATCAGGGAGGGAATATTGTTGTGTCAGGAGGTGTAATTTATGAATTGCCGGATGAAACCCCTGAAGATATCCGTCCCCTTTTCAGCCAAAAACAACAACCTACCGGCACCCTGCTAGAATCTTGTGCTACAAATAATGTCTTAGTTCCAATCTTTATAACGAAAACTCTCAGTTTGAGATTTGAGGAATCGAACCCTTTAGCAGGAGGGACAGATACAATTTTTTTTCATGAAGCCGTGAAAGCCGGAGTGGTCATTAAAAAGTGTGCAGAGGCATTGGTTCATGAAACTGTTCCTGAAAACCGAGCCACTTTAAAGTGGCTATCTAAAAGAAAATTTAGGGGGGGTGTTACTCTCGCCTGGAGAGAGAGGCAAAAGGGTCGTTCAACCTTCAGCATTGTGACTTTTACAGGTCGAAAGCTTCTCGTTAATCTCTTTCTCACCAGTGTAATGTTTTTGATTGGCAATAAGTACAAGCAGAAGAAGCGTTGGCTAAGAGCTTGTCGTCTCCTCGGAATACTCTCTGGTGTTTTTGGACTGAGGGTTGACAGTTATAAGAGTGTTGATGGTGAGTAGATTTATAGCCCTTATGGAGAGTGGTAGCGATCCTGAGGTCCAGATTTAATCAGATAAGACAGGGCTTACATATCTGATTTGACTCCGCCAAACCATATAGACATCTGTTGTTTTAAGAACCTCAACTGGCCCGAGGACTTCTTCCATGGCGGGTCGATAGGATTGCCGGGTAAAACCGATAAAACTCTCTTTATTTGCTGCACGCTGAACATAAGATTTAATTTCCTTTAAACTGTCTTTATTTACAGCATGCTGTAAATTTTTCTTAAGTGCCATTTTATCAAGAAACCTGGGTCCAGAATAGCCCTCCCTGCCGGTTCCAAAGTAACCATAGGCTCCACTAGGGATGAGGGATCTATCCAGGACTACATAGTCATCTTTATTTTTAAATTCATCGATTAAGTGAACATATTCTTTAACTAATGAATATCTACGACCATGACTTGCTTTATTGATCTTTTCCATAGTTTTTTCAATGTGACCAAAGTAGATCCCGAAAAAAACAGCACAAAGAATAAGAATCCCCGGCTTCCAGGAGATAAAATGACTCAACACCACCACAGTGATACAAACCAGTAACGGACTTAACACCGCAATATACCGGGAGTACAAATTACCAGTCGCAAATGAAAAAGCGACAGCGACAACAACAATAATGGTACTGAGGGCAAACAGACGATGATTCTCCCGTAACCGCCGATAGCAAAATACCAGAATGACACAGGCAATCGCAACAATTCCGACCAGATGTAAGTCTTTCCACAACCAGTTCAACCAGTTCAAAAAATTCCCTTCAGCAATTCGCTCCCCGCCAAAAGGGGTAAACCTTCCAATCATCTCCGTTCCGATAGAAGACTTGATATAATCAATACCGTGGCGGAAGGTCTGAAGAACCGGCCAGAAAAGAAGCAGGGAAATTGAGAGATAAAGCCCACGATTGAAATCTTTGTTTTGCCTCAGAGAAGACCACTTGTAGTCCTCATCTCTTTTTCTTAAAACAAGAAGCATGATGGCGATGTATATGATTGCAATCGGGGTTTTCTGCATGGCACCCAGTCCACTGAACAAACCACACAATATCCAAGATTTTGAATTTTCCTTTGCATAAAAAAACGCCAGCACAGAAAGCATGATAAAAAAAATCATACCGGTATCCAACAAACCCGAGCGACCGAGTTGGACCAATCGCAATGAGCAGCCTATGAGTAGAATGGTAGCAGGAACAGTCCACGGGTTGCGATTGGAAAGCAGATAACTGACAAATCCGGATGTAATTGCAAGCCCAAGAAAAAATATAAAAGATGGGAGCCTTATAGACAATAAGTCGGAAAGTCCAAGCTCAGAACCAAAAGCGGTTAACCAGTACTGTAGAGGAGGCTTTCTGGAGGAGGGACGATTTGATGAATAAACACTAAACCAATCATGAAATTTTTGGAAGTTATGCGATCTCTCTAATGTGAAATATGAATCATAACGTAATTTTTCACCTGTACCTAAATCTTTAGATAGAAAAGCCGCCCCACTCAGTAAAAGGATAAGCGCGATGGTGAATGCTATTGTTTTACTCTGGGTCATTATCTCTTCACACCTTCACAAATATTGAAACCAGCTCCATAAAAAATAATTGGGATCATACGGCGGATCAACTACAGGTCATCGATCTTTCAGAACAACTGGGTCTAGATAATGGGATATCCCGAGACCAAGACGAACCCATTGTGATTTGTCTACAGGATTAATGCTATTTGTCTTTATTTTCTCGTCTGATCAACATCAAATTTCTGATGTAAATGATAAATCCGGTTGACTGTCCGACGATAAATACCGGATCTTTCTTGAGAATCGCATAGGTCAGCAATAGTGAACTGCCAGCGAGGCTAAAATACCAGAACGCAGTCGGAATCAGACTTCGTTTGTGTTTTTCTGAATAGAGCCATTGGACGAAAAAACGCATGAAAAACATCGTCTGGCCAGTAAAGCCAATGACCAGAATAACAACTTCTGTAGTAGAAAGATCCATCATAACTGCTCTTCTTTGACCTCAATCTTAAGATAGCGTTGTTGCATCCAGCGTACCGCGATCACATCATAAAATCCTTCGACTCCACGACGCCAGTTAGTATATTTCGATTCACCGAACTGCCGCTGCCGGTGGTTAACCTTGACCTCAATGATCCTGGCCCCCTCCATGCGCATCAAGGTCGGTAAAAAACGGTGCAGCCCCTTGTAAATATGAATTCGTTTGAGTATTGCCGCATTCATAATTTTCAACGAACAGCCGGTATCATGGATAGTTTCTTTGGTTATCCAGTTGCGGAAACCATTACCGATTTTGCTGGCAATCTTTTTTGAGAGGGTGTCCTGCCGATCAAAGCGCCAACCGTTTACCATGTCGTAGTCGCCATAATGGTTGATCATTTGCCGCAAGTCCGCTGGATCATTTTGCAGATCAGCATCCATGGTTATAATAACTTCTCCGGTCGCAGCCTGAAACCCGGCAGATAGGGCAGCTGACTGACCACTATTACGAGCCAATGCCAGCGGACGAATTTTTTGATTCTGCTCAGCAAGGTTACGGATGAGTTCCAGACCTTTATCGGTACTACAGTCATCAACCAGAAAAATTTCATAATCATCGGATATATCTGGTGCCACAGCCAAAATTTCCTGAACTAATTTAGGAATATTTTCTTCTTCATTGTAGATCGGCACAACATAGCTAATTTTCGACACTATTACCTCATTTTTTGATAAAACCAACAAAACTCATGGACTGATTAATTAATGAAATAACCTATAACTTTTTATACTACAATGAACTTTGTCAAAAATACATGAAAACTATAGGCCACGAACTACACCATTAATGCAGTTTATTTACAGGTATCGACCATCATATTAATCAGGGGAAATCTATTTTTTATGTTAAACCTGAATCAGTGGGTCAACAGTGGTTGAAGAGTACAAGTCATTGATTCAGGTTAAAAACAAATAGAGCGTTGTTCTTTCCCAAAGCAAGCAAAAATGCTATTTTGAACAGATGTCTATCTTTTGACAAAAAATGTGGGCACAAATGATTCTTTTATAATCCAGGAGTCTGTCGGGCTCCTAAAGAAAGCTGAAATTCAAGATGAAATTAATAATTAAATTTGCTCGGGACTACCCTGGACAGTCCGTGATGGTGCTGATTGCTCTGCTCGCGGCCGGTTTCGTTCAGGGGATAGGGCTGACCGCCATGTTACCCTTGCTGGAAAAAGCCGTTAATCTTTCAAACCCGGAAGCCAATGCTTCAACAGGTTCGGACATTGGAAATTTTATAAATTCAGCACTGTTATCTTTGGGGATTACTCCAACTATCGGTTCATTGCTGGCTGTTATTATGGTCGGAACAATCTTAAAGTGCGTTTTGTCGCTGCTTGCTGATCGACAAGTTGGCTATACGGTTGCCCATGTTGCAACCGATCTCCGCCTCTCTTTGCTACGATCTCTGCTGGCAACACGTTGGAGCTATTTTCTTGATCAGCATGTTGGCAGTCTGGCCAACGCTGCCGGAACTGAAGTGATGAGATCGGCAAGGGCTTACCTTAAAGCAACATCAACCATAGCTTTGGCGATTCAGACCGTTGCCTATTTCTTAGTGGCACTGCTGGTCTCCTGGAAAATCACCTTACTTTTTATGCTTGGAGGGGCTCTGATTGTCCTGTTGCTTTCCGGTCTGGTCGGTAGAGCCAAGCGTGCGGGGAGAAAACAGACCCGGTTGCTCCAATCTCTGCTGGCCCGCCTCTCGGATAGCCTTCAATCGCTCAAAGCATTCAAGAGTATGGGACGCGAGAATCTGACCGGTGAATTACTTGCAGAAAACACCCTGAAACTGAACAAAGCATTACGCAAACAGGTTTTAACCAAAGCAATGACGCGTGGTATTCAACAACCGCTGATGACGCTGATGGTTATTACCGGTCTCTACGCGATGCTGGTTCCCCTCCATATGGATCTCCCTGAAGGGATTTTACTGATTTTTCTTATGTCGCGGATGTTGAAGTCCTCTGGCAAGGTTCAACAAGGATATCAGGAAATGGTGATCGCTGAAAGTGCTTACTGGTCACTGCAACATAAGATTATCACGGCCAAGAAGCAGCGGGAACCAACGGGAGGGGAGCGGAAGGCAACACTGGAACAAGGAATTCTTGTTGATCAGGTTTGTTTTGGTTATACCGAAACAGAGATCTTGACAAATATTTCCCTTGAGCTTCCGTGTGGCACCTTTACTTCTTTGGTTGGCCCTTCCGGAGCGGGGAAAACCACTCTTGTTGACTTGATAACCGGTCTTTTTGAGCCAACCGGGGGACGGATCCTAATTGATGGAATTCCACTTCAGGAGTTGAACCTGCGGAGTTGGCGGCACATGATTGGTTATGTTCCTCAAGATACCATCTTGTTACATGATACTATTTTTACCAACGTCACTCTGGGGGAACCGTCCCGAACCCTTGAGGATGTAGAATATGCTCTGCGGTCAGCCGGAGCTTGGGATTTTATCCTTGGGATGTCTGAGGGGGTTGAAACAGTCGTCGGGGAAAGGGGGACAAAACTCTCCGGAGGACAACGGCAGCGGGTTGCAATTGCCCGAGCTTTGGTTCACCGGCCAAAGCTCCTGATCCTTGATGAAGCAACCAGCGCTCTTGACCCGGAAACCGAAGCGTCAATCT
>JAOZQF010000101.1 GCA_029932345.1 Desulfuromusa sp.
CCCAGATAACCAAGGAGTCCCCCCAATGAGCCACCGATAAAAGTTGTTACGATAATTTTAAGAGCCTGACTTCTCATTCAACAACCCTCAGCAGCAGAAACAAGACATATATCAGCAAATAAGATGATCTGTGCAAATTAACTGAATTAGCGTCGGCAGTAAAGCATTGCCTCTCCAATTATTTTACCCAGACAGGTTGAAAAACCGCAATACTACGCTATAATTTTATTGTAGCAGGAAAGGAGGAATGCCTATCGAAGATGAAATAGTGCAGTTGAGAAGGTTTTCCATCAGTCCGGCACTTAGAGGTTCCGGATCATCCCGTGTACAGGGAATTTAATCAATAAAAGAGAAGGCTCGCGCAATAGTGGCGAGCCTTTCACTGTGGCATGAGAAAATCGTTCAGGAATTATAGCCTACATCAAATACCCAATAGACAAAACCAACAAGTACAATAAAGATAAATGTGATAAAAACCCCTCTGGCAATCAGCTTGGCAATAAATTCTTTAACCGTAGGGGGCCTGTTTTTATCCAGAAAAAATGACCAGATCAGTGCAAAAAGCACCGTGATAGAAATACCTGCCAAATAAATTGTATTGGGGTTGTTAAGCAAATTTTCCATGGGAATCAAGATACCTTTTAGATAAGAAAAGGGCCTTAGGCATTGAAATGACCCCGCTAGAGTCCATCAAATCAACAAGCTAACCTCAGAAGGTCCCTTTTCATACTTAAAATACTATAATTTAACTACCTGACAAATAAAGAATTTTAACTCTTGTCACTATTGACAACCGATACAGTCTTCTATATAAATGCCGCTGTTTGTAAATTGAAAACCAACTAAGCAAGTGAGTTTATGAAGATAGCACTTTTACACAAAGTAAGTATTCCACTCCTCTTGGGTCTCTGTCTGCTGCTGGCAAGTTATACAGAGAGTAGCGCCCCCATCTATCAGGGTCCTGATATTCAAATCATCGGGAAAGATTTTTATAAAGATCTGGAATCTGAATTTAATCGCTATAGTTACCAGATTGACGCCCTTGAAAATGGAGTTCCACCCCTGGTTCTGCAAAATCTTCCGGGTGATCTAAACAAAATTCAATCCACCAAACTCCGGAAATCAATGTTTTTTAAAGCTATTCTGCCGATGGTATTGTTAGCCAATGACGAAATTCGGATGGAACGAAACCAGCTGCTGAAGATTGATCAGCAGCTTTCTACTAAAAAAACCTTAACTGATCAACAGCTACAAATACTATCTACCCTGTCCAAACGTTACAAAATAAAATTTAACGAATCTCAACCGGAGCGAATAATTGCCAAATTGTTAAGTCGAGTTGATACTATTCCAGAGGATTTAGCCTTAGCTCAAGCGGCTAATGAATCAGCCTGGGGTACGTCACGTTTTTCTCTCGTAGCGAATAATTTATTCGGCCAGTGGACATTTATACCAGGTCAAGGGATCATCCCGAAAGATCGCCCGGAAGGGGAAACTTACGAAGTTCGAAAATTCTCCACTGTTTATGATTCAGTCCGTTCTTATCTCCTGAATCTGAATACCCACCAAGCTTACAAACAACTGCGACAACTCCGCACCGCAAGCAGAGTGAATGGTCAAAACCCAAAAGGGTTAAAATTAGCTGAAGGACTCCTTCGCTATTCAACCCGCGGTGAAGATTATGTCAAAGAGTTACAAGCGATGATTCGATTCAATCAATTAAGTCGATTTACCACGGCTAAACTTCGTACCAGCAGTTGATGGTGTCGCAAAAACAGTATCTCATTCTTTGGTTTTACCATTTAACTCACCGCTAAGAAATCTGGGGCGCAGGACTAGTCTACAGTTTTTCCGACTGGATTTTTTGCGTTCACCCAAAGATGACTGTACCAGAGCCAGTCCCCCTGCCCGGATTGGAGGGTCAAAGTATATTTGTTCCGTCTCCCGGTCAGTGGTTTTTCTGCATGGATCCGATACTCCCCGGGGCTGTTGACTTTATCGGCTTCCACCCAACAACGATTATCTCCCTGGACAAAACAATTAAACCGCTTTGGATTGATCGGTTTTCCCGGAATCTGCAGACGTAAAACTGGTGGGTTATCCCGAATCACCGGGTCAAATGGGTCATCTTTGGTCACCAGTAACGGCTTCATGGCCAATTTCAATTTAAAACCGGCAAAGGTTGCAAACGGCCCACCCATAGGGAAACGGGGAAGAATATAGCGGTTTAGGCCTGAATGGATAACCCCGGACTGTTGAGCAAATGCGGCAACAAAACCAGCATCTTTAATAATTTCCACGACTTCGGCATGGTACTCACCATAGGGATAAGCAAACAGAGTTGGCTTGAAACCAAGGTGCTTTTCAAACTGCTGCTGTGATTTTTCAATATCGGCTTGAATCCGTTTTTTCCATTGTGGAAAGGTCTCCCCCGGTTGCAATTCGACCAGATAGGCATGATTTGCGGTGTGATTTCCAATGACAACCCCCTCTGCCACTAATTCCTTCAGTTCATCCCAGTTCAAATATCCGTGTGTTCCAACGGCATCGGTATTGACAAACAAAGTAAAAGGGAAACCATACTTGCGGATAATCGGCATGCCTACGTCATAGAAAGAACGAAATGCATCATCAACACAAAAAGAGACAGCATGTTCAGGAAGATCCGTCCCTGCAGCAAGCCGGGTCGCCAATTCATTGAGAGAGATAACTTCAACATTCTGTTTTTTAATATAATCGAGTTGCTGAGAGAAAATTTCTGCAGAGATATTCGTAGAAGGATAGCGTGTTTCATCAAAACGGTGGTAGATGAAAGTATTAACCTGTGCAGCATACACCAGAGGTACAAATTGCGTTGCCAGTAATAATCCGACCAATAATAATGTTTTCAACATAGAAGCTCCTAGCAGCCTGACGGGCTATCTGGGATGAAGTGCAAAAGAACCTACAAGATGCGAAAGTTTATGGGTTACAGGGTACTACGATGCTTTCATCTTATTACGCAAATAACGACGGATACTGTTCCGAGCTCGTGGTGTAACCCCCCACTCAAGCCACTTGGGCAAAACTCCTGGTTTTTCTGAAGTTTCAACAACAATCTGATCGCCGTCAAGTAACCGGGTTTTAAGTTGCCTGGTTCGCCCATTTATAATTCCCCGCCGCGCATGCAGACCGAGAGAATCATGAATTTCAAAGGCAAAATCGAGAACACTGCTACCTTCTGGTAAGGTTTTTATCTCCCCATCAGGGGTATAAACTTGTATCGTAGCCGATGCCAGGCGCATCGCTTCAGTATCAAAAGCAGACTCCCCTTCCATAAATGATCGAATCAGATCACGGAAGTTCTCGTGGTGAAAATTGAAACCCGGCGCAAGGACACCTGACTCATTGAACCGGGCCAGCTTTCTGGTCGTAATTTCAACCCGCAGCCGCTGTTCATCCGCCTGGACTGTTGTTTTCAATGCTTGATAGCCATGCTGTGATGACAAATTCAAATGGTCACGCAATTTTCCCGGTATCGATGGAAATAAACCATGCAATACGCCAAGAAACAGGTAGGCATCCATAATCCGGTTCACTTGAACTTCCAGGGTAAATAAAGACGAAAATCCACGTTGTTTGGATCGAGAAGAGACCACAGAAAAGGGTCGCCAGCGGTTTTTTATCAGCACCTCAAGTTTCTGCTGCTCACAGGCATTATTAATACGGGCACGGACTTTGCGGAGGAAGTCCTCTGTCTCCACCTTTTGCTGTGAAATAGTTTGAGCATAACTTTTTGCCCGACGGGGATAAAGGACCGAGTAAGAAAGGGATTCCAATTCCGTTGCGACATATCCCATACCCAGATGTTGTGCCAGAGGGACATAAATCATCCGTGTTTCTTCAGCGATCAGCTTTTGTTTATGTTGTGGTAAAGCATCGATCGTCCGTAGATTATCGATCCGATCCCAGAACTTTAGACAGAGCACCCGGATATCATCAATAGCCACCAGCAAGGTTTTCTTATAGGTCTCCTTTTTAAGGTCATCACGGGTCATGATATCAGAGGTGACTTTGGTCAAACCATCTACCAGAAGGGCAACCTCATCGCCATACTTTTTTTGAACATCCGCCAGAGTGACCGGAGTGTCCTCAACAACATCGTGCAACAGGGCGGCAATAATTGAAGGGAAATCCATCCAGTGGCGTGCGGCTAAATGAGCGACCCGCAAAGGGTGAAAAATGTATGGTTCACCAGATTTACGCACCTGACCCAGGTGGGACGAACGAGCATTAGTCAGAGCCTGGTCAACTCGTTCAATTTCGTAATCCAGATCCTCTTCAGACAGTTCGGCACCATAATGGGTCACTAAGAGTTCCATAATATCGGTCATTAAGCGCTGTTCTGTTCTGTCGTCAAACTTTGGCATAGTACCTTCTAGTGTGATATGACACTTATCCAGGGGGCCAGGTCATATCACGACCACCAAGCAGATGAAAATGGAGGTGCCATACAGCTTGTCCCCCAGCATCATTGCAATTATTAACTACTCGGAATCCAGCTTCTGCAAAATCTAAATCACGTGCGACCTTTCCGGCAACTTGATAGATGTGTCCAACCAATTCGTTATCAAGCGGGGTTAGATCCAGAGTGGTCGGGATATGTTTTTTGGGGACAATTAGAAAATGGTATGGTGCCTGGGGATCAATATCCGCAAAGACAATCACCTGAGAATCTTCGTAGTGAATCGTTACCGGGATTTCCCCCGCAATAATTTTACAAAACAGACAATCTGAAGCCATTAATATCTCCCGAATCAAAAGCTAATCTGTCCCCCCAAAAACGTGTTATTCCAACCAAGAGGCGTTGATGGGGCTAAAACATTTCAAAATAGTAGCAAAATATCAAACCAATATCTAACTGAAATAGTGTTTTTAAATTATTTTCTATCTTTTTGTAAGTAAATCAGAAATTCACGGTTACCTTTTGGGCCTAAAATCGGGCTCTCCGTAAGTCCAAGAACCTGGCAATCAAGATCAGTCGCTAGCTCGCAAATCTGGTTAACCACCAGATCGTGCAGAGCTCGATCCTTCACGACTCCCCCTTTACCAACCTGCCCTTTACCCACCTCAAACTGTGGTTTGATTAAAGCGATAATTTCTGCGCTCTCGGTCAATAGTTTGAGAGTACTGGGTAAAACTTTTGCCAATGAGATAAAGGAGGCATCAATAACAGCCAGTGCCGGGGTATCATCGAGCTGAGAGGGCTGAAGATGTCTGATATTAGATCGCTCCAGATTGACAATCCGTGGGTCTTCACGAAGGCTCCAGGCCAACTGTCCATAACCGACATCAACCGCATAAATTTTTTTCGCCCCGAATTGGAGCAGACAATCACTGAATCCTCCCGTCGACGCACCAACATCGATAGCTATTTTATCTTTGACTGTCACGGCAAATTTCCGGAGAGCTTTTTCCAGTTTCAAGCCTCCGCGTGAAACATAAGGGATATCCTCCCCCTTCAAACGTAAATCTGAATCGACATGTACCTGCACACCGGCCTTGTCCACCCGATGATCATCAACAATCACTTTACCGGCAAGAATCAAAGCCCGGGCACGCTCCCTCGATGGGACAAGTCCGCGTTGCACCAGCAATTTATCCAGACGCTCTTTCATAATAAAATAATAGCAGTGCAGCAACTAAAAAGGGAGGTAAAATAATTTGCCTGCCGATAAAAAATCTCAATAACTGACAACCTGTTCAGGAACCAACTCCGTAGTTATGATGATAAGCAAATGCTCTGCAAAAATGGTCGATAAAAAGGCTTTTAACCTGCGCCATAGCCACTTCGTGATTTAATTCACGACTTAAAGAAGTGACCATTTCATCAGGACGGCCACAGGGGACAATCATCGTAAAAGTCTCAAGTGAGTTATTGATGTTCAGCGCAATTCCGTGAGATGAAACCCATTTTTTCAG
>JAOZQF010000102.1 GCA_029932345.1 Desulfuromusa sp.
GCCACCCGGGGTTCGAATCCCCGCCTCTCCGCCATAATATCAGGGGGGTTAGCGTTGATTCGCTGACCCCTTATTTGTTTATCCATGATGGCATAGCTCAACCCTTAGAACGCAGCATTCTGTCCCGGTTCTCTCTCATGCCGTTCAAAACCGGTCCAGCAATGGTATCGGGAAAGGTTTCTGGTAATTTATCGGCGACCTGGTCAATGACATGATCCATCCGTTCCAATGTGTTTCTAATCACATGTTCCATTTCATCAACGGGGTATCTGCATTCTTTAGCGGTTGCAAGCCAGTGTCTGTAGAGAATGGGGAGGACGCTGTAATGTTTACTTTTGCTGCGCATTGCCATGGCCATTTTTAACTTGTGGATATCCAGTTGCCCTGCAGCGATCATCGGATGGGCAGAAATAACATCATAGGCGGGGGTGAGGTGGAAGCTGCCACCTTGTAACAGGAAAATACTAAAGTTTTTTGCATGACCATCTATGGCAAATAATAGCCAATACAGAAGGTTTAGAGTCATGAAAGTGCGCCGATCCATTCGACTTGTCTGCGAACCTAGCAGTAGATCCATGATGCAAGGGATTCCCGGGCCGCTATCGCTTTCGTATTTTAAAACTGGTGAGATATTCAGTGCCTGGCACATATCTTCTTGCGGCAGGCGCATTAGCCACGTGCCGTCTTTTGCCCAGCGGCGATCAAATCGTTCTACGATCAGAACTTTTTCCCCGTCGAAAACACCGATCTCGGTATCGGCGACAGATAGCCCATAAGCTTTCAGGATAAGATGGCAAAGCCATTCGTTTTCAACACTGTCTGACAGGTTGATGCCGCTGTGTTCAATTCGTCCGATGGGAAGTTTAAAAATATGGCTTGTCGGGGTTGCTCCTTGTGGAAGATGCCACTGTTTGTCGCGATATAGCAGAGCGGTTTTTTCCTGTGCCCCGGCAATGGAAATCCGAAAATCACCATCGGCCCTCATGCCAAGCGGCATAGTGCGGTAATTCCGCAGATTGTCAGCAATTTCGGCATCTGTCAGGGGACGGGACGAGATCACCCTGATGTCGCCTGTCTCCTTTTCAGGGGTGAGCTGCAGTGCCCCGACGCAATCCCTACCGATATGCCAAAGCAGGTCAAAGGCTCTGTTGGATGTGATCCCGAAGCGTGTCTGTATCCGGTTGCGGAGTGGCTGGCTGTCCGGAAGCAGATTATCGAAGAAGTTCTCAACCCGGTCTCCCGAATAGACAGTTTCCCCTAAAGGGATGGACAGAGAGATGGGGCGACATTTCTCAGACTCCAGCCATGTCCTGTTGTAGAAGAACTCCAGATTGCCGGTTGAAGAGCGTTTTAAGGTGCCGACTGACTCGCCATTCATTGACACAAACAGAGATGCCGAACGTTTTTTGCGACCCACCTACCAACCCTCCTCGCCAGTTTTTCTGGATGGCAAATTCTTGGGCTGCAGCATTAACTCCAGATCAAGAGCTGAGAGCAGTCGAAACAAGGTGTCGAGTCTGGTTCCTGGCTTCCCTTGTTCGACTTTGGAAATAGTGGTCTGATCGATCCCAACAAGCATTCCCAGCTCTGTTTGGTTCAATCCTTTTTTCTTTCTCTCTTCTCTGAGAGCAAAGCCGAGAGATTCAGGAGAAATAATTTTTCTTTGCATGACCCTCACCGTATCGCAGAATTTATACAGTCATTAAGCCATAAAATAATATTATAGTCAATATGTCATATTTAGAAAATATGGTTTGTAGACTATAATTTCCTCATGGATTACTGGTTTTTGTTCCTGTTGTGGCGCAAGCCACCCGGGGTTCGAATCCCCGCCTCTCCGCCATAAATAACAAGGGGTTAGCCGTTACTGGCTAACCCCTTGTTTGCTTGAAATCTTTTGTCAATATGGTGAACTACGGCAGCTTTCCACTTAGATCTTTAGCTATCCACCCTGCGGTTACACATCCTTCCTGCCAACATTGACCTGCTACATCAACCGGTTGGGGAAGATTACCTGCCGTGTAGTAGATGGGAACGTGTGCAGAATGGCCACCTGCTGCATGGTACTGCTGGACATTGCCGGCTGAATAATATGTTGGATCAGAACAGCGGCCAAACTGGTCAATGATGGGACTGTCTGTCGCATCATCAAGTTTCAGGTGGCTGATTCGGGCCAGGGTTGATTCGGGGGTAAACTGTCCGGTAAAGAGAATGCCATCACAGGCGAGTTCACGAATATTTCCATTTTTATCTTTAAGGAGAACTGCTGTCACCCGGTCATCGCCAATAATTTTTTCAATTTGGGTACTTACCAGCAATGGGACTTTATAGAAATTTGCTGCATAATAAATTGGCCAACGGACTGTTGGGCGAGACTTTTCCTCAACCATGGCAACGGGGTGAATTCCCGCTTTTTTACACGTTGAGAGGGCAGAGAAACTGACGATTTCTGTCCCGATAATAACCGGACGATGGAATGGAACCATTTTCTGTAGATAAAACATTGATTGCAGGGTGCCGGTATTGCAAATACCTAAAGCTCTGTCTCCCGATACCAGCCGCGCTGATCTTGGTGTTTCACGGGTTCCGGTGGCAAGGAGAACCCGCTTGGCGGTCAGTTTAAAAGTCCCTTCGGGAGCGACAACGGTCAATACTCCCTGGGGTTCCAGCTTTGTGACGGTATGTTTCAGGGCAATGTCTATCTGGTTTTTCTGTGCAGTTTCAACTAATTTTTTCGCATAACTCGGGCCAGTTAACACCCGTTTATATTCACGGATACCAAATGGGGGGTGGCCACAATGTCGGGGAATGCCCCCCGCTTCGGATTCACGTTCCAGCACGATGACCCGTTCTATTCCGGTTTTTTTCAGCTCCAGTGCAGCAGCAAGCCCTGCGGGGCCGGCTCCAATAATTGCAACGTCGTAGCTTTTATCTTTAAGAGGATCAGTCATCGGTAGTTCCTAAACCCAGTGGCTTGGCAAATTTTCCTTTGGTGAGCTCTGCTAGTTGTGCCGAACAATAGAAACCCTGACAACGTCCCATCGTTGCCCGAGTCCGTCTTTTAAGCCCGGTGAGGTTTCCAGCAGCGACCGGCCCGGTCAGGGCAGCTTCAATCTCACGCTGAGTCACCATCTCACAATGGCAGATGATTTTTCCATATCCTGGAGTTTTATAGTCGCGTGGAAGATGTTCTGCCAGGTTAGGAACCTGCGGTATGATTGGGTTTGCCAATGTTTTAAACGGAGTTCCCATCAGTGACAGCCGTTCTTGAACATGTTGAGCAAGCCCGAGTGCTGAGGTGAGTCCGGTTGAGCGAATGCCACCGAGAGTAATCCAGTTCCGATCAGGATCTTCGCTGACCTGGTATTCTCTTTTTCCGGTTGCGGGTCTGATCCCCGCATAGGTTGCAGTGACGGGAATATTGGCAAATGCTGGGATCTTTTCGACAGCTTGAGCACGGAGAGCTTCCAGGTTGTCTCTGTCGACCGAGGCATCACCTCGCCCCTCCTGATCTTCTGCCGTGGGGCCAACTGCAACATTGCCGAAAATTGTCGGAAAAATGACAATCCCTTTGGTTCGCTCGGTTGGAACCGGAAGGATGACCGAATTCAAAAACTGACTGGCTGCCATATCAAAGACAACAAATTGCCCTTTTCGTGGTTTGATCGTGAAATCACTGTTGCCAAGGACGTTTTGGTTCAGGATATCTCCATAGAGCCCGGCACAATTAACCACATAGCGAGCATGAACCTGACCGCGAACCGTCTCAAGTTGCCACTTATCACCATCAAAGTGACCGCCGGTCACTTCGGCATTGAACAGAGCCTGTCCACCATTTTCCACCATTTGCTTCAAGTAGGCCAAGGGAGCCGACCAAGGATCAATCACATATTCACGTGGTACCAGAATTGCGGCACGAATTGTATCTGCCAGGGTTGGTTCAAGGGTAAGAACTTCAGCTCGACTCAGCAGTTTTAAATCGGCAACTCCGTTGTCGGCCCCTTTTTTCATAATGGCTGGGAACTTTTCTTCCTGTTCCTCATTCCAGGCAGCAACCAGTGCCCCCGTTTTGAGCAGCGGCAGATTGAAGTCCTTATGAATTTCAAGGTACTCCCGATACCCTTTCTGGACAAATTCCCACTCCAGTGAGCCAACCGGAGCATCGAAGCCGGTGTGAAGAATTGCACTGTTTCCTTTGCTGGCTCCCTCGAGAATGTCAGCCGCTTTTTCGATCAGGGCAACAGATGCCCCCGCTAAAGCCATTTTGCGGGCAACAGCACAACCGACAACACCTCCCCCGATAACTGCTATATCGCAAGTTGTGAGTAAGGTTGAATGGTTTTGCTGATTATCTTTACTCTTTGGATTGTTTTTCTGATGAATAGTCATGACCAAACAGTATCAAATCATGACCGTTCAGGCAATCGAAAAGGGGCGTCACTGAATTTGGATTGTTTTGGGGTGAAAGTATGGGACTGGATTCTTGTGATTTTACAGTTTAGCGCTATGAGATCTCATCTCATGTCTCTGCACAGACGATATTAATCCCAGCATCAATGAGGGCTTCTCGCAGTTTTCCCGTTGGCTGTTTGTCACAGACCAGATTGGTAACTCTTTTGAGGCCACACACTTCAAATGATGCGATCTTCTCAAATTTAGAACTATCAACCAGGAGTGTCAGGGTTTCGGCTTGCTCAATCATGCCTCGAGCGAGTTGCGCCTCTTCAATACTATAATCCATCACTCCGGTTCGAGCATCCAGGGCCCCGATAGTGAGAACTGCATGATGGGCGCGGAAAGATTTTAGCTGGGAAATGACCATGCTGCCAATGGTTTGTCGGTTGTCGGCATGAAACTCCCCGCCCAGCAGAAAGGTTCTGGCAGTTGCCGGTGGCGTACTCATAACTCTGGCAATTTTTGTTGAATTAGTCACCACAGTGAGATCGGAAAGCTCAGAAAGTTTCTCTGCGAAGTAGAATGTCGTTGATCCCGTATCAATCAGGATTGTTTCACCGGGAGCAATAAGTTCTACTGCAGCAGCAGCAATTTGATTTTTTGCCACAGCATTCTTACTCATACGATCCCGGAAAGGTCCTTCTCCCGGAATCGTGGGCAGAGAGGCTCCGCCGTGAAACTTCTGGATTTTTCCAGTTTGAGCCAGTTCCGAAAGGTCACGTCGGATGGTCTCACGTGAAATGTTGAGAATCTCAGCGAGTTCATTGACGGTAAGATGATCGTGTTGACGAATCAGATTGGCGATTTCAATTTGTCGGGCAGCTGGGGTCATCCCTTTGTCCATAGATTCTGAATAGGTTGTAAAATTTTGCCATAATTAATTCCAACGGAACGGGCAACGTTTAGAAGGCGATGATTAATTCCATGCCAAAGTAGCTTTTCAGACGGGTTCTGTCAAGGATGGGTCATGAATAGTCTAATGAGTTGATGATTCAGGCAGATTGCGTGCTTGTTCGGGCACGATCTGTGTGTTATATGTAACGCTGTTTGATCAAGGGCTGAAAAACTGCCACTTAATTAAATAAAGTGTTGAACATAAAGCTAACGAAAATCTAATCAAGGATATGGTGGTCTACAGCGGTTTTTATGGTTATATTGATATGGTGAACTTATCCTGGTTCCTGACCACATAATTTTTCAATGGGCTTGCCCCATAGGTCATCGAGAAGGGCTTAAAATACATTGTTTTATTAACCTGAAGTAAAGGAGATGAAGTATGAAGAAGCTTGTAATCGTCAGCACAATTGCACTAATGCTTATTACTACCAGTGCTATGGCACAAGAGACATTGAGAGTCCTCACCTGGAAAGGGTACGCCCCGGCCAAATTGATTAAAGCGTTTGAGGCTGAAAC
>JAOZQF010000020.1 GCA_029932345.1 Desulfuromusa sp.
GTTTGAATGAGATCTGGCAGGAAGCTTATGACGAAGTCAGAAATGTAGAATGGCTCGGTGCCGGTGCCTGGGATCCATTGCATATCTTCAGTAAAAAGCCGATCAATAGCCTGGCAGATTTGAAAGGGAAGCGAGTGTTTGGTGTGCCAACAGCAGGGAAATTCCTGTCTCGTTACGGTCTGGTTCCGGTGACTTTGCCTTGGGACGATATTGAAGTTGCCATCCAGACTGGTGAGCTTGATGGTGTTGCCTGGTGTGGATTTACCGAGGCCTATGAAGTTGGCTGGGCTGATGTTTGTAACTATGCTCTGCTGAATAACGTGACCGGCGCCTGGTTCGGTTCCTATTTTGCCAACAGTAAAAGCTGGAAAAAGGTTCCGCCACATTTGCAAGAATTATTCAAACTTTCCATGGATAGCTCTCATTACTATCGTCAGGTCTGGTATTGGGGTGGCGAAGCCAAGTTGCGTGTTGGCGGCAAGAAGATGGAATTGACTACGATTCCTGCCGCAGAATGGGATCAGGTTGTGAGTGATTCAGAAGAATTCTGGGATGATATGTCTTCCATCAGCCCAAGAGCTGCAAAAGTTGTGAATATTTTTAAAGAGTATTCAAAAGTTATGCACAAAGCTGGCGTTCCTTACCGGTACAGTTAAAGGTTGTCACCTTCTCCCCTGCATTTCTATGCAGGGGAGAACAGATTTATCCATAGATGTGTCTTTATTTTTATCTGCGTAAAGCACTTGTGGTATTAATCGAACACACTAGACAGAGAAGGACGATCATGCAACGGCGTATGATCAAAGGCGAAGAATGCTTGCATGGGAATCGACGGTTCCTGCAGGCATTTTTTTGTGAAGTTTTCTGTTTTTGATTTTTGCAAAACTGACAAGGCTTGATGGTGACCAAAGAAAAACAACGGATGATTCAGGAGTATGTGCCCGGTAAGCAATTGACCTTGGCACACCTCATTGCAAATCCACAACCGGCAATTTGTCAGAGTCTGGGTTTGGACGAAGAGACCACCGGTGCGATTGGGATATTGACAATTACTCCCGGTGAGGCGGCCATTATTGCTGCCGATGTTGCAACCAAGGCAGCCGATGTTGAAATCGGTTTTCTTGACCGTTTTGGCGGAGCGGTTGTCCTAGTTGGTGATGTCGCAAGCGTTGAAGCTGCGATCAACGATGTGCGGGATGTTTTTGAAAATGTTCTCCATTTTGCCATCACCGAGATCACTCGTTCATAGCGAGGGGTTGATGAATAAAATTTTACTGATCGGCAAAACCGGAAGCGGTAAAACATCTTTGATTCAGGGCCTGCAAGGGGAGGACGTTATCTATAGAAAAACCCAGGCAATCACCTTTAATGGGATGTTTGTTGATTCTCCGGGAGAATTTTTAGAGAATCGTCGCCTCTATCCAGCGTTGATGACCTCCTCAGTCAAATGTAACATGATTGCGCTGGTGCAGGATGCGACGGCGATCAACAGTGTTTTTCCGCCAAAGTTTGCATCGATGTTCAAAAAAAGAGTGATCGGCATTATCACCAAGGTCGATAAAAAATTGAGTCATCCGGAGCGGGCAGAGAAATTTCTTCGTCTCGCCGGTGCCGATGAAATAATCAGAACCAGCGCGACAGAGAGAACCGGGCTTGGCTTGCTCAGCGCAGCTATCACCAAGGAATAATTCATGAAATACAAGATTGTCATTGCTGATGATGAACCCATTACCCGGTTGAATATGTATGAGATATTGGTTGGTGCCGGTTATGACGTTGTCGGTGAGGCGGGTGACGGATTTGATGCTCTTGATCTCTGCCGGGATCATCATCCCGACCTTGCCTTGCTGGATATCAAAATGCCCCTGATTGATGGGCTGAAGGTTGCACAACTGATCAAAGAAGAACAACTTGCCGGAAGTGTTTTGTTGTTGACCGCATATAGCGGTAAAGAGTTTGTCGATCAAGCTAAGGAGATTGGGGTTGAAGGTTATTTAGTGAAACCGATTTCAGAAGATTCTCTTTTGCCGATGGTTGAAGTCGCAATTGCCAAGGGGCGGGAGATGGATCAAATGCGGGCCGATATCAGCCGCGCTAAGGATGAATTGGAGGGGCGTAAATTGATCGAACGGGCCAAGGGGATTTTAATGGCTCAGGAGAAACTGAGTGAGGATGCCGCCTACAAGAAAATCCGCAAAATCAGCATGGATAAGGGGCGACCAATGAAAGATATTGCCAAAGTGATTTTACTTAACAGTGGATGAGGTGCCGATGCTGGTGACCCTTTGTCAGCAACACTCCGATCTGGGTGAAGCTGATATCCAACAGATTCAAAGATTTGCCAGTTGTTTGCACAGCATTGCAGAACTGACAGGTTCGGATGTTTTTATTGACTGTCGGACCAAAGATCCTGATCAGGCAATCGTCATTGCTCAGGATCGTTCATCCAGTGAAAAGTCCCTCTACTTTGGGTCGGTGGTGGGGAAATTTGCCCATCGGAGTAAAGAGCCCGCGGTGATCAGAACTCTGGAAATTGGCATGCCGACGATGGATATGCACGGGGTGACTCAGGAAGATAGAAATGTGCGGCAGAGTGTGTCACCGATCAAAAATTTGGCTGGTGAGGTCATTGCGGCACTGATTGCCGAAAAGGATGTGACAAGAAGTGTTAAAGCGGAGGAGAAACTCTCTATTTTAACCCAGACAACGGAGCAATTGATAACTCGGGGGACGCGTCCCCAATCGGGCGATAATAGCCTCCCCTATTATGTCACTGATGGGATTTTAATGTTTAATCGCTCCGGGATCTGTGCTTATGCCAATCCGGTTGCTGAAAGAATCTATAAAAATCTGGGGTATCTTGAACCGTTGGAAGGTCTCAGTTTTTCCAACATGACTTTTCATGGGATGGAGTTTGCGGATATTTTAGATGAAAAACAGATCATTTTTAATGATCTGGAAGTTGGTCGTTATATTTTTCATATCAAATATACCTATGTAAAAAATAAAAATGAAGATTTTACCGGGGTGGTCATGTTGATCAATGATGTGACTGATGTGAAGAAAAAAGAGCGAGAGTTAGTCCTTAAGACCGTGGCGATCAGTGAGATTCACCATCGGGTGAAAAATAATCTCCAGACGATTGCCAGCCTTTTAAAACTTCAGGCACGCAGGATTGACGATCAATCGGCTAAAAGTGCCTTTAACGAAAGCATCAATCAAGTTCTCAGTATTGCTGCAACCCACGAAATTCTGGCCGAAGAGGGTCGTGATGATGTCGATATTATGGTCATGTTGCAAAAAATAAAAAGCAATACATTGGGCAGTGGGTTGCTTGACCATAAAAGTATTACGATCAATTTGAAGGGTGATACTTTTTTATGTGAATCCGATATGGCAACCTCGATTGCGCTGGTGGTCAATGAGGTGACACAGAATTGTTTGAAATATGCATTTATCGATAGAGATTCCGGTGTCATAGAGATTGAGATTTGCAATGGTACCGCTTACTCAAATATCTCTATTGTTGACGATGGTATCGGTTACGATGTGAAAGAGAAATCGGCTGAGAAACTTGGGCTGATGATTGTGCGACGGATCATTACGGAAAAGTTACGGGGCAATCTCACTATGGAATCGGGACCGGGAGGGACCAAAGTGTTATTTGATTTCCCCCTGATATCACGAGCGGGTGAGTCTATGTAATGGACTTATCAGCTTCTGATCAGATCATCGGATAACATTTTACCGTCGACTTGTCGGCACTATTCTGGGTGGTTTTTATTCAATAGGATTAAAGTGGTGGCAGAACAGATTTTAAGCGTTGGCATTGATATCGGGACAACCACAACCCAGCTGGTATTCAGTCGATTGACTCTGGAGAATACCGCCTCGCTGGTTTCAGCACCACATATTGAAATTGTGGCAAAGGAAGTTATTTATCGAAGTGGTATCCATTTTACCCCGTTGCAAACGGAACAGGAGATCGACGCCGGGAAAACTCGGGCACTGATTGAGCAGGAGTACCAAACGGCTGGAATAACTCCAGAGCAGGTTCAGACCGGTGCTGTTATCATCACCGGAGAGGCGGCTCGAAAGCAGAATGCTGAGACCGTATTGCAGGTGTTGAGCGGGTTTGCCGGGGAGTTTGTGGTTGCGACTGCCGGTCCGACCCTGGAGGGGATTATTGCTGGCAAGGGAGCCGGGGCGGCACAGGAATCAAAGCAGCGTGGAGCGACAATTGCCAACCTCGATATCGGGGGTGGAACCACCAATATTGCGGTGTTCAGAAATGGTGATGTTCTTGATACCGCCTGTCTTGACATTGGTGGCCGGCTGATTCAGCTGCGGGATAACAGCGGCACAGTCAGTTATATCTCAGCCAAGATGGGCAAGCTGATCAGTTCCATGAACCTGCCAATTGCCGTAGGGCAGCGGTCGACGGCAGCAACTTTTGCCGCACTATCCCAACGGATGGCACAGGTTCTGGAAGAGGTTCTGGGATTGACACCACCCTCTGCCGAGTTACAGATGTTGCTGACAGATCACGATTTGAGACGTGATTATAAGATTGATTTTGTCTCTTTTTCTGGCGGGGTTGCCGATTGTATCAACCCCTTATCGGCTGGCGATGATTACCAGTACGGTGACATCGGGAAGATTCTCGGCCAGGCAATTGCTGATTCAAAAATCCTTCGGCAGTTGGAGATTCTTCCGGCAACCGAGACGATTCGGGCAACGGTTGTTGGGGCAGGGTCACATACGACCAGTGTCAGTGGCAGTACCATTTCGGTTTCGCCATTAGCACTGCCACTGCAAAATGTTCCGGTACTGAAGTTATCACCGGAGGATGAAACGCTCCCTATCCCCCTCTGGGGTGAGGCGATCAGAAAAAAAGTGCAGTGGTTCAATCTGGAAGGGGAAAAGCAAAATCTGGCTCTTGCTTTCAAGGGTCCCAACACTCTCAGCTTTGATGACCTCACGACTCTGGCTCAGGGAATTATCAGTGGTATGGCAGAAATTCTCTGTAAAACCTGCCCCCTGATTGTGGTGATTGAGAAAGATCTCGCCAAAGTGATGGGGCAGACCTTGCGGAGCTTGCTGGAGTTTAAAAAAGACGTTATCTGTATCGATACCGTCAGTGTCGAAAATGGGGATTATATCGACATTGGCCGGGAACTTGCTGATGGCAATGTGGTCCCGGTGATTGTCAAAACACTGGCTTTTAACTATTGACTCTCCTCCGTGGAGAATTGCTGACTCAGCCAACACCTCCTGCGTTGATTGAGTCAGGCAGACAACCAGATAATAGAAAACTGGATCAGTGAAGGATCGCTATGAGATTACAAACACGGATCTCCGGAGCAACATACAGCTTCAAAGACCTCAATGAGGTGCTGGCAAAAGCCAATGAGGAGAAGTCGGGGGATAAATTGGCCGGTCTGGCTGCGACCTCGGTTACTGAAATGGTGGCTGCTAAAGAGGTTCTGGCGGGGATCACTCTGGCTGATCTGCGCAATAATCCTGCCGTCCCCTATGAGAAAGACGAAGTGACCCGCTTAGATCAGGATAGTGTCAACGAAACGATCTATGCTGAACTGAAAAATCTGACCGTTGCTGAATTTCGGGAATGGCTCCTGAGTTATGAAGTGCGTGGTGAGGATATTATCCGAGCATCCCGGGGATTGACCGCTGAAATGGTGGCCGCGGTTGCCAAGCTGATGTCCAATCTGGATCTGATTTATGCTGCCGGTAAAATCACTATTATCGCCCACTGTAATACCACGATCGGGGAGCCCGGAGTTCTCGCTTTCCGGCTTCAGCCTAATCACACCACCGATAACCTTGACGGGATCAGAATCTCCACTCTGGAGGGGTTAAGTTACGGTTCCGGTGATGCACTGATCGGACTGAATCCGGTTAACGACACGGTTGAGTCCCTGGTTAATATTCTCAATCTGTTTCAGGAGATCAAGGAAACCTATCAGATCCCAACCCAGAATTGTGTTCTCGGTCATGTCACAACGCAGATGGAGGCAGTTAAAAAAGGGGCTCCGGCCGATATGATTTTCCAGAGTATTGCCGGTAGTGAGAAGGGCAACACCGCCTTTGGTTTAAATGCTTCCATTCTGGCAGAAGCTCAGGATCTGATGTTGAAAGAGGGGACCGCCACCGGCCCGAATGTGATGTATTTTGAGACCGGACAGGGGGCAGAACTCTCCTCAGATGCCCACCATGGGGTTGATCAGGTGACCATGGAAGCGCGTTGTTACGGTTTTGCTAAACATTTCAACCCGTTTCTCGTCAACACGGTGGTCGGCTTTATCGGTCCTGAGTATCTGTATGACAGTCAACAGGTGATTCGGGCCGGACTGGAAGATCTGTTTATGGGGAAATTGACCGGGATCTCCATGGGGGTTGATGCCTGCTACACCAATCATATGAAAGCTGATCAAAATGATATCGAAAACCTGTCGGTTCTCCTGGGGACAGCAGGGTGTAATTATCTGATTACAGTCCCACAGGGGGACGATATTATGTTGAATTATCAGTCTCTCGGTTACCATGAAGCGGCAACCCTGAGGGAGCTGCTCAATAAGAGACCGATTCCGGAATTTGCCGCCTGGCTGGAAAAAATGGGTATCTATGAGGATGGACGGTTGAGCCGGATAGCTGGGGATGCATCTCTCTTTTTCAGAAAATAGAGACGGATAGAAACCATGGTGGATATGGAAAGTAAAATAAAGCAACTCATCGCGGCTGTTCTCAACGAAATGGGGGTAGAAAATTTAGAGCTTGCCGGTGAGAGCCAAGCCGTAGCCGTGACAGAACCTTTAACCGATTTGACCACCGAAGATCTGCGTGAACAACTTCTGGTTCCGGAACCAGAAAACCGCGAGGCCTATCTTAAGTTTAAGCAGGCCACGGTGTCACGAATTGGAATCTGGCGAACCGGTCCCCGCTATTTGACCCGGCCACAGTTACGCTTCCGGGCTGATCACGCGGTTGCTCAAGATGCGGTATTCAAGGATGTATCAACGGAGTTTCTCAAAGAGTGGGGTTTGCCGGAAATTAAGACCAGGTGTGCCGATAAAGATGAGTTCCTGACTCGTCCCGATCTGGGTCGTGAGCTGGATGCTGAAAATGCGACATTGCTGAAAAAAAGTTGCCAGGAAAAAGCCCGGGTGCAGATTTATGTTGCCGATGGCTTAAGTTCCTCGGCGGTCGAAAGAAATGCGAAAGATACTTATCAAGCCTTGGTACAGGGACTTAAGGGGCATGGAGTTGAAGTTGGTACGCCGTTTTTCCTCCGCTATGGTCGGGTTCCGGCAATGGATGCGGTTGCTGATATTCTCCATCCCGAAGTGACCGTGGTGTTGATCGGTGAACGACCCGGTTTGGCAACTGCCGAAAGTATGAGTTGCTACATGGCCCATAACGCCACCACGGGAATGCCTGAAGCCAACCGGACGGTTCTTTCCAATATCCATCAGGGGGGGATTCCTGCCGTAGAGGCCGGGGCCCATATTGCTGATGTGGTGAAAAAAATGTTGGATCAGAAGGCGAGTGGCCTCAATCTGAAAAAATAGCGCTGTTCCATCCGGAGTTTCCGGATGGAACAGCGTAAGTTTCTGATCTGGAAACTAGCAATTTTTCGCAAGGTCAAGGACATCAAGCATTTGAGCGGAGGCGTAGTACTTTACGCCGCACAAACAAATGTGCAGCTTGACGCAGAGATTGTGGAAAAAGGCAGTTTCCGGACAGAAACTAACTGGAGAGGAAAGTAACAATGAAGGGTGATCCCCTGCGTGCGACAGTATTGAGCAGCAAAATGATTTCCAAGGTGACACCGCAATTGGCTGAGAAGCTTAACCTTGGCAAAAATCAGTGGAGCCTTGGTCTGTTGACCGTTGATTGTGATGATGTCGGCTATACAGCTCTGGATGAAGCGACCAAAAAAGCCCAGGTTGAAGTTGCTTATGCAAAATCATTTTATGCGGGTGCTGCTAATGCTAACACCAAGCTGGCAGGAGAATTTATCGGTATTCTTGCCGGGCCCACTCCGGCGGAAGTGCAGAGCGGATTAACCGCAGCGATCAGCTTTATCGAAACCGATGCCGCTTTTATCAGTGCCAATGATGATGACTCAATTGCTTACTATGCCCACTGTATCTCCCGCTCTGGAAGCTATCTTTCCCAGGTTGCCGGGGTACCGGAGGGGACGTCGCTGGCGTATCTGATTGCACCACCGATCGAGGCTATTTTTGCCCTGGATGCAGCATTGAAGGCCGCCGATGTCGATTTGACCGAATTTTTTGCCCCCCCGTCAGAGACTAACTTTGGCGGCGGATTGTTAAGTGGCAGCCAGTCGTCGTGTATGGCTGCCTGTGATGCATTTGCCGAAGCAGTTCAAGCTGTTGCAGACAACCCAAAGGTCTACTGATATGGACAATATGGCGTTAGGAAGTTTTGAAACAATTGGTTTTGTTGCCGCCTTAAATGGTGCCGATGCCGCGCTGAAATCTGCCGATGTTAAGCTCCTCGGTTGCCAGTATGTCGGGTCGGGCCTGGTTTCAGTTCTGCTGGCAGGGGATGTCAGTTCGGTCAAAGTTGCTGTTGAGTCGGGATGCAGTGCTGCTGAGCAGGTTGGTACGGTGCAATCACATACCGTCATTGCCCGAACGGCAGAGGGTCTGGATGCGATTGTTGCCGATGCCAAGTTAAAGGGTCAAAAAGCTGGAGCTAAAAAAGGTTCGCAGACGATACAGAAGAAAAAAATAGCCAAGCCAACCGCCAAAGCGACCGTCGCAAAGCTGGGTGAAATCAGCTTAACGGAATTATCTACGATGCGGGTGACAGATTTGCGGGATTTAGCCCGAAAGGTACCGGGAATATCTCTTGACCGGCGGATCATCAGATCGGCGCGTAAAGATGAATTGATTGATGCGATTACCAGCTGTTACCAGCAGGATAAGGAGTAACAAATATGGCAGACAAGGATTTAGCCTCGATCCAGGAAGCCAGAGATCTGGTTCGAAAAGCCCGCTCTGCACAGCTTGAATTTGCCAAACTGAGTCAGGAGATGGTCGATCAGGTTGTTCAGGCGATTGCCAAGGTGATGACCGCAATGGCGGAAGATCTGGCAAAACTGGCAGTAGAGGAGACTGGCTACGGCAACTGGGAAGATAAAAAACAGAAGAATCTTCTCGCCTCTGAGAAACTTTATCAGCGGATTCGCCCCCTGAAGACGGTCGGGGTGATTGCTGAAGATCGGCAGCAGAAGATCGATAAAATTGCTATCCCGGCCGGGGTGGTGGCGGCACTGATCCCCTCGACTAACCCAACCTCAACGACTATTTATAAGGCGTTGATTGCCCTCAAAGCGGGAAACGGGATTGTCTTCAGCCCCCATCCCACGGCGGTTAATTGTATCGGTAAAACGGTGACGATTATTCACCAGATTCTTACCGAACTGAAAATTCCGGTCGAACTGGTCAGCATGATCTCCCTTCCAACCCTGGAAGGGACAGCCGAATTGATGAAGCAGTCCGACCTGATCCTGGCAACGGGTGGTCCCGCCATGGTGAAGGCCGCCTACAGTTCCGGGACTCCGGCTCTGGGGGTTGGGCCGGGAAATGTTCCGGTTTTTCTGGAAAAAAGTGCCGATATCAAATCTGCTGTCCAACGGATTATGGCGGGGAAAACCTTTGATTTCGGAACCGTTTGCTCGTCTGAACAGGCGCTGGTCGTTGAAGAAGAAGTAGCGGACGAGGTCAAAAAAGCTTTGCTTGCTGAGGGGTGTTATTTTCTGGAAGGAGCCGCGGCGGAAAAAATAAAGGGATTGATGCAGGGACCACGGGGCAGTATGAACCCCGCTATTGTCGGAAGATCTGCGAGTGCTTTGGCCGAACTGGCCGGTATCGAAATTCCAGCGGGAACCCGGTTGCTGGTTTATGAAGAGCAGGGGGTTGGCCCCGGTTACCCGTTCTCCTACGAAAAACTGACATCTCTCCTGGGATTTTATACGGTCCCCGATTGGCATGCTGCGGATGCCTTGTGCCGTCAGCTATTGCAGAATGGTGGGTTGGGACATTCAATGTCGATCCACTCGAATAACAAAGAGATTATTCGCCATTTTGGTTTGACTCAACCGGTATCGAGGCTCCTGGTTAATTCCCCCTCCAGCCTTGGTGCGGTGGGGGTCACAACCAATCTTGACCCCTCCCTCACCCTGGGCTGTGGCCCGGTGGGGGGGAGTTCAACTACCGATAATGTCGGGGTGAAACATCTCTTTAATATCCGCTATATCGCTTACGGACTGGATGATGTTGCTCCACAGAAAGTGGTAGATAACAGAGTCGATATCGAAGCAATCAGTCAGCTGGTTGTTGAACAATTGAAAAAAATGAATTATGTCCCGTCTGAGACTTGAAAATAGTCTGCGGACAACGTTTTTACACAAGCTCAATAACCGAAGGAGAAAACAATGGCAACATTAAGTGCAATAGGAATGGTCGAAACAAGGGGTTTTGTCGCTGCGGTAGAAGCTGCCGATGCAATGGTCAAGGCGGCCAATGTGACCCTGGTCGGGAAAACTCAGGTTGGTACCGGGTTGGTCGCAATTCTGGTCCGTGGTGATGTTGGTGCAGTGAAAGCGGCAACCGATGCCGGTGCTGCTGCCGCCGCAAAAGTTGGTGAAGTGGTGAGCGTTCACGTTATTCCGAGGCCTCATGATGAGGTGGAACTGTTGTTACCAAAATTGAAGGGATAGTACTCTTCAGGTTTTTATCGTCTTGATTGCTCCCTGATGGAGAGGAATCGAAAAAACAAAGGAGAAAGAGACAATGGCCGTATTAAGTGCGCTTGGAATGGTGGAAACACGAGGATTTGTTTCGGCACTGGAAGCAGCAGATGCAATGGTAAAAGCTGCAAATGTCACTCTGGTTGGAAAAACTCAGGTGGGCAGTGGGTTGGTTGCGATTCTGGTTCGTGGTGATGTTGGTGCAGTGAAAGCTGCAACCGATGCCGGTGCTGCCGCTGCTGCCAAGGTTGGCGAAGTGGTGAGTGTTCATGTTATTCCACGACCCCATGATGAAATTGAATTGATCCTCCCCGGTAAAGATAAGAAGTGACCGAGAAGATCATCACGGAATCTTTTTTAAGAAAAAGTTTTTTGCAGGAGATTCCAGAAAAATTTTATCTGCAGGAGAGTCAGATTCTGACCCCGGCGGCAGCTCAATTCCTCAGTGAGAGGAGGGTTCAACTGCTCCGCGTCGGTGCTGATGTGGGGGCTTCTGTGGCTGGTACCAAGGTTAAGTATGTTGCTGCTGAAGGTGGCGCAACCTATACCGTGAAGCCCGAACATCTGACCCAGTTAACTGGAAACCAGTTGGTCTCCAAGGATCATCCACGGATTATTTTTCGTGGTTTGCTGGATCAATTCCAGGCAGAGGTTTTCCTGTTACAGCAACAGCTCGAAGGGGCTGGTGATTTTGCTTTAAGTCAGAACTTAGGGGAGTTGCTGGAGCGTGCCCGGGCGATTTTGCGGGCTGAGGTTATTGGAGAAGCATTGGAACCGTGTGATCTGCTCGGATTCAGCGCCGCAGAGATCAGAGATCGTTCCCATCAGACGCAGAAATATTTTGGTCTGGAACATCTGGAGATCTCAGCAGAGATGGATCCAACCCTCCTCGCCTTGAACCGTCTGCGAACTTTGGTAAGGCAGGTGGAGCTGGCGGCAGTAACCGCTTTTACTCTCGATGGTCACGTTGAGCGGAATGATATTATCCAAGCGTTAAACCGTTTGAGTAGTGTTCTCTACGTGATGATGTTGACCGTTGCGCAGAAATCTGCCCCCGCTGGAGAGACGGTGGACAATCGGACGGTTGATGAAATTGTTGCCCGGGTTATGGCCAAATTCTCTGCTGCGGATAAGACGATTCCGGTGGAACTCTCCGCCCATCATGTTCATCTGAGTGCAGAGGATGTTGAGCGACTGTTTGGTCAAGAGTTGACCCCGCTTCGGGAACTATCGCAGCCGGGACAGTTTCTCTGCCAGGAACGGGTTCAGTTGATTGGTCCCGCTGGAACGCTCGATAATATTGCCGTTCTCGGTCCGGCACGGGGGAAAACTCAAGTTGAAATTTCCATGACTGATGCACGGGTTCTGGGGGTGAATCCGCCGATCCGGCAATCTGGCGATACGGCAGGTTCTGCCACTTTGCAGATAGCCACAGCCCGGGATACTCTGACCCTTGAAGAGGGGTTGATCGTTGCGGCACGCCATCTCCATGCCCATCCGGATGATGCCGAAAGGCTGGGGTTCAAAGATAAGGATCTGGTCAGTGTTCGGGTGGGGGATCTTCGGTCCATTGTTTTCGAGTCGGTTCTGGTGCGGGTTAACAAGGACTATCGGCTGGCGATGCACATTGATTTTGATGAGGGGAATGCCTGTGGCTGGATCCCTGAAATGACTGGGATACTCGTGTGACAAGGAAAGATGTTGCCGATGGCAATTGATGATTTAGTTCAGACCATTGTTCGGGAAGTCCTCCGCCAGCTGCAGCAGCCGGTTATTGCCCCTCAGATCCTTATTCTGGCAGAGCAGGGCGAGGCCAGGGTTGCCCCGGTGTTGGCGTATCTGGGCTCGAACCAGCAAGTTGTTTACTGGAATTCGGTAGAGACAAATGGGCTTCCGGAACGGGTGATTGTCCCATTTTTATCCTCTAGTCAAATGGCTGATCTGGCCCTCGGTCGAGCGAGTGATCCGGTTCAGCAAAAGATTCTCAATTTTTTGCTTGCTGGGCGGTGTATAGAAGTTTTTGAGTTTGAGTACCTTCGATTCAACAAAACGGCCCCGGCGGCACTCTATCAGTTGTATGAATCGTACGAGGAAATTCTGTGTGGTTTTGGATTGCAGCGAGTGAGAAGATCTGATGAGGAGAGTAACAGATTCAACCTGAAGCTGGTGACCGAACGGGATGTGATCGAAGCCCACCAGCGGGGTGTTTCAATTTTACGACTTCACTCAGATGCGCAACTGACCCCACTTGCAATTGATTGTGCTAAAGAACGTGGGGTTCAACTTCAGAAAGATGAAAGGCGTGATAAATGATTATCGGCAATGTAGTTGGTAATGTCTGGGCAACCAGAAAAAGTGATTCTCTGACCGGACTGAAATTGATGATTGTCAGGCGGATCGATGTTTGTCTGAATGAAGAGAAAGAGAGTTTTGTTGCTGCCGACCTGGTCGGTGCAGGAATCGGTGAACGGGTTCTGGTTGCAACGGGAAGCTCTGCCCGGCAGTCGGCAGAACTGGAACATGCTCTGGTCGATGCTTCGATTATTGGCATTATTGATGAAGTTGATGTTCCCGGTTATCCGCAGTAGCGTCCCTGCCGCAGTCAATTTATGAGGTGAGATATGGCAAAGCAGTTAGTCAGGCGTGACAATATCGAAGAGTTTATCAGTCACGACGAAAACAGGCTCTATGTGGGGCAGTCGCTCATTTTGACCCCCGGGGCAAAGGATTACTTACAGGAAAAAAACATCACCGTTGTTTATGGCGAACCGGTAGAGAAAAAAATAAATCCGGAAGCCAAAGTTACAACACCTGTAGTGACAGATCTGGAGGGGCGAATTCAGCAACTTCTGCAGAGTGATTTTTCGATCACTGATCGTCAACTCATCACTGAAGTGACAAAAAAAGTGCTGGAGAAACTGGAGAATCCGGGGCAATGAAAACTTCTGTCGTCGATGATGAGCGACTGAAGGAGATCATTCAGCAGGTTGTCGCTGAACAGTCACTCGGTTCAACTGCCCCTTTTGGCAAAGATATTGATGCCGATAGTGGGGTTATTTCGGTTCGTACTGCAGAGGTCCAGCCAAAACCATTTGTGACCGGAAAGGCTGGAGATAAGGTTTATCTGAGCGACGTTTTCTCCCTTGAGGAGAGTCCCCGACTCGGTTGCGGGGTGATGGAGATGAAGGCTTCCTGCTTTGATTGGGTTCTCAATTACGATGAGATTGATTATGTCATTGAGGGGCGGCTCGAAATTATTGTTAACGGTAAAAAGATCGTTGGCGAGAAAGGGGATACACTCCTCATTCCCAAGAATACGGCAATTCAGTTCAGTGTTCCGGATTTTGCCAGATTTCTTTATGTGACATACCCCGCAGATTGGGAAGCACAAAAGTGAAAATAATTTTTAACTATTCAAGAAGATCTAAGACTTTTTTGACAGGATAAAGGTCAGATAAAATCTGATGAAAATCAAAGGTCGGAAAACGGTTTTTAAGGTTAAGATTTAACATCAGATTTTATCCTGTTGATCCTGTCAGAGTTTTTTGAGGTTGTTACAAAAGAGCACCATCGGGTCGTTAGTTTTAAGTTACTCAGAAGTTACAGTCATTTAGGAACTGAGAATGAGCATGAGGATTGCTGAAAAAATAAAGAGCGCTGGTGTTGTGGGAGCCGGTGGGGGTGGGTTTCCAACCCATGTCAAGGCGCAATCCCAGGTGGAATATGTTCTGGTCAACGGTGCTGAATGTGAGCCTCTGATCCACAAGGACGTTGAGTTGATGACCCATCGGAGCGCCGAGATACTGGATGGTCTGCGTTTGATGATGGAGGCGACCGGGGCGACTCGTGGGGTTATCGGCATCAAAAAGAAAAACCGTCGTGCCATCCAGGTGTTTCGTGATGCTCTTGCAGGGACGGAGCTTGAGTTGCTGGAGCTCGGTGATTTTTATCCTGCGGGGGATGAATATGAGCTTGTGCCGCTGGCGACTGGCAGACTGATTCCTCCGGGGGGAATCCCTCTCGATGTTGGTTGTGTGGTCTGCAATGTAGAAACCTTGTTTAACACCAGTATGGCAGCAAAAGATTCGCCGGTGACTCACAAGTTCGTCAGTGTTGCCGGGTTGGTGCGTGAACCAAAATCGTTCTGGGTTCCTCTTGGTACCAGTTACCGGGAACTCCTGGACTTTGCTGGTGGAACAACAGAGAAAGATTTTATCATGCTGGTCAGTGGGGTGCTGATGGGGGGAATCAGCACCGATCTTGATGAAGTTGTCACAAAAACCTGCGCCGGGTTGATTGTGTTGCCGGGTAACCATTATCTGGTTTCAAGAAAAACCCGCTCTACTGAGCAGATGAATCGAATCGGAAAATCGGCCTGCGATCAATGTACTGCTTGTACGGAGATTTGTCCCCGTTACCTGCTTGGCTACGATATTCAACCCCATAAAGTGATGCGGTCGCTTGGATTCACGACCTCTGGTGCTGACTACTGGAACAAGTTTGCGACCTACTGTTGCTCTTGTGGTCTCTGCACCCTTTATGCTTGCCCGGAGGATCTGTTCCCGAGGGAGGCCTGTGATCAGGCGAAGAAATCAATGGCTGAAGCCGGACAGAAATACCAGCAGACCAAGCCACCTAAAGTCCATTCGATGAAAAACTATCGCCGGGTTCCGACCCAAGCACTGTTGCGGCGGTTACGGATTGCTAAATATGAGGTATCCACACCGTTGGCGGATGGATTCCCGCAACCGGATGAGGTTCGTATTCTACTGCAGCAGCATGCGGGAAAGCCGGCCGTTCCGGTTGTGAAAGCGGGTTCGTCAGTACAAACAGATGATCTCCTTGCGGAGATCCCGGACAATAGTTTGGGTGCCAGAATTCATGCTCCCCTGTCTGGTCAGGTCGCAGAGGTGACAGCTACTTATATCCGCATCGTTGCCGATGCCGGGGCTAAATCAGGAGGAAAAGTGGTATGAACGCGATTGGCTTAATTGAGCTATCCAGTATCGCGGCAGGGATGCAATCTGCCGATATGATGTTGAAAACCTCGGCGATTGAACTGATCCTTTCCCGAACCATTTGCTCCGGTAAATATATGGTGCTGGTGGGTGGAGATGTCGCTTCAATTCAGGCAGCGGTTGATGTGGTCAACGAAGATCTGGAAGAAGCTATTATTGACACATTTGTGATCCCCAGTGTCCATCCCGATATTTTCCCCGCCCTCAATGGGACAAATCCTCCGCCAGATCTGGAGGCGCTTGGAATTATCGAATCTTTTTCGGTTGCGTCCCTCATTGAGGGGGCTGATGCGGCCTGTAAATCGGCAGATGTCACTCTGATTGAGATTCGTCTGGCAATGGCTTTGGGTGGCAAGGCATTTTGTACTTTAACCGGTGATGTTGCTGCGGTGACCAGTGCTGTTGAGGCAGGGGCAGAGATCATTGGTGAAAAAGGGATGTTGGTGAATAAAGTTGTCATTCCCAATGCCCGCCCTGAATTGCTGGATGAAATGGTTTAATGGCGTCGCAAAAAGTCTGACCCACGGTGTTGACATGATTTTTGCTTAGCCATCTACTTCATCTTTGCGATGGCATTATAGTTTGGGAAGTAACTTTTCTCTATTTTTTTACTGAGATTAATTTGTTAATGAAGTTTACAGGTCGCTTATTATGAGTCTGGATACCCTTGGATTAGTCGAAAGTCGTACCATTGCTGCTGGAATTTTTCTGGCCGACCTGATGGTGAAAGCTGCCGATATTACATTGGTCAAAGCTTCAACCATTTGTGCCGGGCGCTATTTTATCCAGATATCCGGAAGCCGTTCAGCTGTTGAAACTGCGGTTGCAAGCGCTGCCGCCTCAGACTATTCACTGGTTGGGGAGTTTGTGATTTCCAATGTCCATCCAGATTTACTGCGGGGGGGTGGACGGTGTCAGGATATTCCCGCTGGCGATGCTTTGGGCGTTGTGGAGTGTAAAACTGTTTCTGCCGGGGTGATTGCGGCTGATCAGGCGCTGAAAAAGGCCGATGTTCAGCTTGCCCGGTTGGTTATCGGGCAGGGGATCTCCGGGAAGTCATATTTTATTTTGAACGGAGATCTTGCTGAAGTGACCGAAGCGGTTGCTGCTGCACGGGGGGCTCTGGATCGATACCTTCTTGAAACCGTGGTTATCCCCGCTCCGGATGAGGTTGTTATTGCCGCTCTGATGAACAAGTTAAGGTGATTTTTGGGAGAATATTGATTGGCCGTTGTTCGTGCGCTTTCAAAGGAGGCTCAAAATGTTATTTGGAAAAAAGCCTGGTTATGATCCTGATTACGACCTGAAACTTGAAGAATCGCTCGCCGAAAATAAATATCCGGCTGAGAAGATGGCGGCGGCGCGTGCAGCAGAACATACTTCGCTTTGTGCGCAGGTGTGTACACCGGAAGTCTGGGATAAATATAAAGATGTCGTCAGCAGTGGTCCCGCCAAGTGGACACTTGCGCGGGCGATCAACACCGGTGTCATGTATCCTGACAGTTTCGTTGGCTGTCATGCTGGCGACCGGGAGTCCTACGACGATTTCAAGGATTTTTTCTATCCAGTCATCGAAAAGTACCACACCGGTTTTTCGATGAAAGAGGGAAGTCCGCCGCAGGGGACCCCCTCTGAACGGATGGATCCAGCCAGAATCACCGTCGATCTGAGCGACAGCGCCAAGGGGAAAATTGCCTCGACCCGGATCAGGATCGCCCGTAATCTGTCGATGTTTCCGTTGAACCCGGGTGGTTCGCGTGAAAGCCGTGAACAGGTTGCAGGTCTGATGGCCAAAGTCTATGCGCGCATTCCGGCCGATTCAGATCTTGCCGGGGAGTTCTTCCTGCATACCGATATCTCTGAGGCAAAACGGCAAGAATTGATTGATGACCACTTTCTCTTCCGCGGCAAGGATCGGATGCAAGCGGCCAGTGGTTATCACCAGCACTGGCCGCATGGTCGGGGCGTCTATCTGAATAGGGCGAAGACTTTTATTAACTGGGTAAATGAAGGTGACCATCTCAGAATTATTTCAATGGAGATGGGTGGTGACGTAAAGGCGGTTTTTGAGCGTTTGAGTGCCGGGGCAAAAGTGATTGAGGAGGGTGTAAAAGCCATAACCGGCATAGATGAAGCCTTTATGATGCATCCTAAATTTGGTGCGGTCACTTGCTGCCCTTCCAATATTGGCACGGGAATGCGCGGCAGCGTACACATTATGGTTCCGAAGCTGATCAAAACCATCGGCTTCGAGGCAATTGATCGTCTCTGTCGTGACCGCAATTGTCAGGCACGCGGGACGACAGGTGAACATTCAGAAGTGTTGGATCGGATTGACGTGAGCAACTGGCGGCGGATCGGATTACCCGAATATGAACTGGTTGAGGATATGATTCGCTGTGCCAATTTCCTGGCTGATGAGGAAGACAAGCTGTAGCTATCATGAGAACTTTATAGAGACACTCCTCCGCAAGAAAAGAGCAGTTCGTGAAAATCAAATATGAAATAGAGCTAGAGGACTTTTTTGTTTTTAGCGATTACCTGATCAAAACATCTCCGCTGATGCGTAAGAGTATCCGTAAAGGACAAATGTGGTGGGCAAGCGGACCGCTTGCCGCCGGGCTTATTTTATCGATACTCAGGGGATACTCTTCCGACAAAACGCTGGTCACTCTTGCTGCTTTAAGTGTTGCGATTTCTCTGCCGATGTTTTTACTGTATAAGCACTACTTCAAATACCGCAATAGAAAACAGATAAAAATATTTTACGAAAACGACAGTTATAAGGGGATTCTCGGACCCCATGAAATGACTATCAGCGACACCTGTCTGACCGAAAAATCCGCAGGAAATGACAGTGAGGTGCCTTGGAATTTAATCGATAGAATTGAAACGATACCTGATTACACATTCGTTTTCACTGATGAGATTACTGCGTATATCATCCCCCATAAAAAAATTACAGGGTGTGGCACCTCTCAGTTTATTGATAGGTTGAATGACACATTTAACAACTCGGCAGATTGACGCTCTGGAATCTATTAGCGATGCTTGTGCACAGCAGACATAGCGGCAAATTTTTATAAATCTGCCGTAGAGTTTAAAATATTTTATCCAGTGCGCTACTGATCTCTTCAGGGAGCTGTGGTCGTCCCTTGGCATTGACCCCGGTTCCCGTTATTCGTGCTTTTAATACCAGTTTTTTCTCCGGCAGCAGATAGATATCCTGAATAAACCGATAGCGCAGCGGAGAAACCCGTTCCAAAATCACACCTATCATAAATTTTTCACCGCTACGCAATGAATATTTATAATCCATCTCGACCCGGATAACCACCAAACTGATCCCGCGCCTGACCAATTCAGAAAAATCAAGACCGAACTGTTTGATAAATTCATGGCGACAATGTTCCAGATAATTCAGATAGACGGCATTATTGACATGCCCCTGCATATCACATTCATAATCCCGCACCTGAAATTCGAGTTGAAATTGATACTGTTTCATCGCGTCCTCTCTCACCGGTTAGCCCCTGTGAATCGACCACTTTCATCCTTTTCATGTAGCCATATCTTGAATATAAAAGCAAACCTTCGGGCAGTTTTTTACAATCTCCCATGAAAAAGTGTACTTTATTGTTGACAGTATCGGTAGAGATTCTTATATTTGATCTAAATAATGGATAATAAGGAGAATCTATGAAACTTTCGACTAAAAGTCGCTATGGCGTTCGTGCCATGTTTGATATGGCGTTCCATGCCGGTACGCTTCCCGCACAAATTAAAGATATTTCCCGCCGTCAAAATATTTCACCGCGCTATCTTGAGCAAATTTTTCAAGATCTGAAGAAGGCCGGACTGCTCAAAAGCCGTCGTGGACCTCAAGGTGGGTACAGCCTGACCAGACCTGCTGAAGAGATCACTATAAAAGAGATTGTTCTGGCTGCAGAAGGTGAATTGCTTCTGGTCAATTGTATTAAGGGACGCCGTAAGGATGGTGAATCCCCTCCTGCCTGTGAGTTTGATAATCAGTGCCTCACTCAGCATATCTGGAATGAAGGAAGTCGTATCCTGGGTGATTATTTTGCTTCGATCAGTTTAAAAGATCTGTGTGAACAAGGGCAGGAGATGGGGCTGGAAAAAGAGTTGGATCATCGCTTTATGTATTTCATATAGGCATCTAGGTTCTTATGATTCTGGATGAAAAATATCAACACCTGCAAAAGATATTATCCAGGTTTGATTCAGTG
>JAOZQF010000103.1:0-3338 GCA_029932345.1 Desulfuromusa sp.
ACCGATCTGGTTAACGGTAAGATTGATGCGTTTGTCTATGACCTCCCCTACATGGAAATTGCCTACAAGCAAAAAAGTGAAGGAAAATTGACCTACCTCAGCAAGCCATTCACTTTTGAGCCATTAGGCTGGGCTGTGCGTCGTGGTGACTTTGATTTTATTAACTGGTTGAACAACTATATGATCCAGGTTAAAAGTGATGGCACCTACGACAAGATTTATGCTAAGTGGATCCAGAGTGATGCCTGGTTACAACAAATTCAGAAATAATTGATTTGTTCAACGGAGAATGCTGCAGTTGGCATTCTCCGTTTTTTTTTACGACTTTCTATCTGATTTATTAAATTCATCAATCCGGTTCAGATGGATTTACTTTGAACCTTGAGCAGAGAAAGACCCGCTAAAGTGAATACTCATACTAAAAACTGGTTGTGGAGATCATTAACAATAGTGGTTTTGTTAAGTATAGTTGCTGGTCTCTGGATTGCGACCAAACGTATTGACTATACCTGGCGCTGGGAGCGAATTCCTCAATACTTTGCCTACCACAGTGAAGATGTAAAAACGATCAACTTTGATGGACATGTAACTAAAATCGACAAAAAAGGTGACTTGACCACGGTAACAGTTAAAAACGATATCGGTGGTGAGACCAGCTCATTTGTCATTGACACTAAAACGGCCAATGTCTCAGTCGATGAGTATCTGATGGAAGGTGATACTGTTGGCTCGACCCGAGAGTGGAAAGCCGGTCCTTTGGCTCATGGACTTTGGGTCACACTGTGGATATCTGCTGTTGCCAGCGTTATCGGTCTGGTTATCGGTGTCGTTACTGGCCTATGCCGGGTGTCACAAAATCTGACCCTGCGCCAGTTATCCATCACCTATATAGAAATCATTCGCGGAACTCCCCTGCTGGTTCAACTTTTCATCTTTTACTTCTTTCTCGGAACGGTTCTCAATATCGGCAGGCTCCCCTCCGGTATTGGTGCTCTGGGTATATTTGCCGGAGCTTATGTTGCCGAGATTATCCGTGCAGGGATCCAGTCAATACCCAAAGGGCAGATGGAAGCAGCACGATCACTGGGGATGAATGTTCCCAAGGCGATGGTTTACATTATCTTACCGCAGGCATTTAAGCGGACCTTGCCACCTTTAGCCGGGCAATTTATCAGTCTGATCAAAGATTCATCGCTGGTTTCGGTTATTGCGATAACCGACCTGACAAAAAGTGGTCGTGAAGTTATCACTTCAACCTTTGCGGTCTTTGAAATCTGGTTTGTGGTGGCATTTCTCTACCTGATATTAACCTTCACCTTGTCACAAGTAGTTGCCTGGGTTGAACGGAGGCTAGCAGTCAGTGATTAAAACAGTTGATTTAGAAAAAATATTTGTGGTTCGTGATCAAGTCGTACGTGCAGTGGATGGCATTACAACCCATATTACGCCGGGTGAAGTTGTCGTTGTGATTGGACCTTCCGGTTCTGGTAAATCAACTTATTTACGCTGTTTGAATGGCTTGGAAACGTTGACTGCTGGACACGTTCACATTGATGGTGTCGATCTTGCTAATCGTAAAACTGATATGAATAAAGTCCGTCGTGAAGTGGGGATGGTTTTTCAACAATTCAACCTGTTTCCCCATAAAACAGTTCTTGAAAATCTGGTTCTGGCACAGATGAAGGTGCGCAAACGGAGTCGTAAAGAAGCCGAAATAAAAGGGCGGGCGCTCCTTGAAAAAGTTGGAATTCCAGAAAAAGAAGCCAACTATCCAAGTCAACTTTCCGGTGGTCAGCAACAACGGGTCGCGATTGCCAGAGCATTGGCCATGGATCCCAAAGTGATGTTGTTTGATGAACCGACCAGTGCCCTTGATCCAGAGATGGTTGGTGAAGTTCTGGAAGTTATGAAGCAACTTGCCCGTGAAGGGATGACCATGGTCGTCGTCACTCACGAGATGGGTTTTGCCCGTGAGGTTGCCGATCGAGTGCTGTTTATGGATTACGGAAAACTGGTTGAAGAAGGGACTCCGGAACACTTCTTTACCGAACCGAAGGAAGAACGAGCAAAATTATTCCTCAGGCAGGTTCTATAAACCTATGCTAACCACAGAGACACTGAGTCACAGTGAAAAGAAGAGTCAAAACTGTTCGAGAGGATTATAATCAACAAACGTTCGCAAGTTTACTCCAGTTAGCCTGCTTCAGTTCTTAGTTTTTCAGTGGTAAGAAAATGCTTTAGGGTGCCTTTTGGCACCCTTTTTTTCGGACATATATGGATCAGCAAGAAATAAATATAAAGCTCTCCGCCGCTGATGTTTTGCGTCAAGGAGCTAAGGCCGCTTGGCCTATTGGTCTTGGCTATATCCCGATTGGACTGGCGCTTGGTGTATTGGCTCAACAGGCAGGCCTCCCCTGGTGGGCAGTCGCTATGATGTCAACTATGGTGTTTGCCGGAAGTGCGCAGTTTATCTGTGTTGCCATGCTTGCTGCCGGAGCGTCCATCCCTGCAATTATTCTTACGACCCTGGTCGTGAACCTGCGCCATACACTGATGAGTTCAGCTCTGGCTGTCTACCTTGCCGGTGTCAATCGCAAATTTCTGGCACTGTTTTCTTACGGAATCACCGATGAGAGCTTTGCTGTCAACATGACCCGATTCAAAAACGGGCAATGGGATCGCTGGCAGGCCTTGGTGGTTAATCATTCTTCCAACCTGGTCTGGGTTGTGGCAACCGTCACCGGATCGTTGGTCGGACAACTTGTACCACAGGGAGCTTTTGGTGTTGATTATGCCCTGACCGGGATGTTTATCTGTTTACTGGTTTTTCAACTGAATGGACGCATTTATATCATAACCGGGCTTCTCGCAGCGCTGATTTCAGTCGGCTGGTATCTATTGATCCCCGGTGATTCTTATATTGTTGGAGCCTCAGTTTGTGCGGCAACTCTGGGCTATCTGCTAAAACGACGCTATCGGAGCAGCAAATGACTTTCTCTGATTATATATTCCTGTTCGGTGGGATGGGCCTGGTCACATATTTACCACGCGCCCTGCCGTTACTTTACCTTACCCACAAGCAACTGCCACAGTGGTTGATTGACTGGCTCAGCCTGATTCCGGTTGCTATATTAAGTGCTCTATTGGCCCCTTCCTTGTTTGCTGATGCTGTAGATCGTAGTTTTTCACTGGGAAAACCGGAATTAATTGTTGCAATTCCAACATTGATCTTTGCCTTAAAAACCCGTAGCCTTGGCGGCACGGTGCTGGTCGGTATGTTACTTTACTGGTTGGCGGGATTGTTGTTGAATACATAACCAAACATTTTTACCACAGAG
>JAOZQF010000103.1:3438-5746 GCA_029932345.1 Desulfuromusa sp.
AAAAACGGAGACAAAATGAAACTAACAGGAAAACAAGCCCGCTATTTACGAGGGCTAGGTCACCATCTAAAACCGGTTGTTATGATTGGTAAAGATGAAGTTAATGAGGCAATTATTGCGGCAACGGATGAAGCATTAACTATTCATGAATTGATCAAGGTGAAGCTTCAAGAAGGGTGCATCGGCGATCGCAAAGATATCGCTGCTGAACTTGCTACCGCTACCAATTCAGCTATTGCCCAGATTCTCGGTAAGAATTTTCTTCTCTATCGTGAATCTGAAGAGAAAAAAATTAAACTTCCAACAGTAAAATAGATGACATGTATCAGTTCGATTTGACTCAGGAACCATTGACCAATCTGGAGCTAAAAACAGAGCGGGAAAACCTGAAAGTCATCCGTAAAGAACAGATTAAATATTCCTGCATATCTGATGTATCTCACTCTTTTATTTTTATTGCCCTCTATTTTAACCAGATACTCTCCGGCTCTGCCGTTCTGGCTGCTATCGGATTGAGTACTATCTGCGCTCTTGGCGTGGCAACCGTAACCCGGAAACCCTCTAAATTGAGCAACCGGATTGCTGTATCTATTATCGCTGTCGGAGCTGCAGCAGCAGTTGCAATCATCCTTGTCATAATGATGAAACAACCGTTATCCGGGAGTCTCATCGCTGGATTATTGACCGGCTCAATTATCGTTGTTGGTGGAACACTAGGTCGAAAAATCAAAAATGTGCTGATCGCTATTGAAGATTTAAAATCGATCAGTGATGATGTACACGCACAGCAAGAGCTGGCAGCCTTATGCCAGCAGTTTTCCAAGTTGGCAGACTACCGTGAACTAGCCACCAGTTATTTACGCCCCACCCTTACCTACGGTGAATTGAAAGCAATGCGTAACTGGACTGAAGAATAGTTTTACTGTCAAAGTTCCATTGAAAATCTGTCGGTAAAACTAATTTGCCACCAAGACTCCAAGAGCACCAAGAAAAGCTTAAAGATTTTTTTGGTTTAAAAACAAAAACCGATTGGTTGCTTTTGACCTTCTTGGAGAGCTTGGTGCCTTGGTGGCTACATTATTGCTTTTAAAGTCTTTACGCCCTCTCAAACGGCTCATACAACTTTTTATACTCATCCTGTGCATAGCGATCGGTCATACTGGCAATATAGTCACAGATCACCCGTTCGGTCCCATACTTTTCAAACCTGAGCTGATGTCGTTCTGGCAATAAGGTTGGATTCTCCATATAGTTTTCAAACAACAAAGTCATAAAACGCTCTGCCTTGACCCGCATCCGCTCAACTTTTGAATGGCGATAAAGGCGTCGATAGAGAAATTTTTTCAATTGCTGATTCAGCTCAGCCATCTGCGAACTGAAGCTGACGAGATTTTCAGGCTGCCTGCGAATATCTTCCAGGGTTGAAATGTTGTGATTTTGCAGGTTCTCAGTTGTCGTGTTGACCAGGTCACGCATCAAGTCCCCAATCAGATAACTGATGGTTTGCAGAATATGGCGTTTATCATCCAATCCGGAAAACTTTTTCCCGATCATCAGGTAAGTTTGTTGCCACAACTCAACCTCTTCAAGGTCTTTCAGCGTGATATAGCCAGCCTTTAGCCCATCATCGATATCGTGGTTGTTGTAGGCAATCTCATCGGCCAGATCGATAATCTGCGCTTCCAGAGTCGCCCGTTGCTCAGGATGGTAGGGTTGAATTGCCTCTTTCCCCGCCTGGTCATAATCGGATGAATGTTTGATGATCCCTTCTCTGGTTTCCCAACTCAGGTTCAAACCGTCAAAACCGGGATATCGTTGCTCCAGAAGTTCTACAATCCGCAATGACTGCTGATTGTGTTCAAAACCACCATAATCTTTCATCAACCGCTTGAGAACATGCTCACCGGTATGCCCAAATGGTGTATGACCCAGATCATGCGATAACGCCAGAGCCTCGACCAGATCTTCATTCAGATGTAAATTGCGGCCTATCCCGCGGGCTATCTGTGCAACTTCCAGAGAGTGGGTCAATCGTGTGCGATAATAATCCCCTTCATGATTAACAAAAACCTGTGTCTTATATTCCATCCGCCGAAAAGCGGCACAATGAATGATCCGATCCCGATCCCGCTCAAAAGTCAGCCGTTCGTCCTTGAATGGCTCTTCAAATTCGCGGCCAAGACTTTGATCACTGTGAGCGGCATAACTTGCCAAACCATGTTCACGCATTAGAACCTCCTTCTAAACTCAACTGATTACAGATCAATGATACAGCATCAACATGACAAAGTAAGTCACACCAAGAATT
>JAOZQF010000104.1 GCA_029932345.1 Desulfuromusa sp.
AGAATAACGGTTCCCGCTTTTTTGATGTATTGCCAGGTTCGTTCCCAGGTATGAATGAAAACTCCACGCAAGGTTGGTAATCGGTAAGGGGGGAGTTCCATAATGAAAGGGGTCGATTCCCCTCTGATCACTGTTGAACGGACAAGTTTGGCGACCAGTAGAGCCATGATCCAGGCCAGCAGGGTGATTGAAAACATCATCTGGGCTTTATATTCTGTGAAAAAAGCGGCGATCAGCAGTAGAAAAACCGGTAATTTTGCACCACAGGGCATAAACGGAGCGGTCAATAATGTTGCCAATTTTTCTTTCGGACTACGTAAGGTTCTAGTTGCCATAACCCCGGGAACGGCGCATCCCCCGGCAATCCCCCCGGAGATGATAAACGGCATAGCCGAATAACCATGCAGGCCGAAAATTCGCAGCACCCGGTCCAGCATATAGGCAACCCGTGCCATATAGCCGGAATCTTCAAGGAAAGAGATCATCATAAACATGATTGCAATCAGTGGGACAAAACCCATCACTCCGCCGACACCGTCGATAATTCCGGAGACAACCAGTGATTGCAGCAACCCTTCTGGAATCAGCAGAGTTGCTGTTGCAGAGATCCAGCCGAATAGACTTCCCAGCCAGTTCATTGGGACTTCACCTACGGTGAAGGTAATTTGAAACATGGCATAGAGAACCGCAATCATAAGTATCGGGCCGAGATAACGATTGACCAGAATGCTATCCAATTTTGTGGTGAAGTCGATCCGCTCCTGTCGGGTTTTTTCCTGGATGATGATATTCTGCTTAAGGATTGAGTTGATCAGGCCGTAACGATAATCGGCAATGATCGCTTCGGGTGGAACTTTCAAGGTTTTTATGCAGTGTTCTTTGGTTCTGTCGACAATTGTTTCGAGCTTTGCAGAAATCTTACCGTTCAGTCTTCCATGGCGGACAATTTCAGCATCATTTTCCAGGTATTTCAGTGCGATCCAGCGGGGGGGATAACGGTCGGTCATGAATTGATCTGTCTGAATAATTTCAGTCATCTCATCCAGAACCAGATCAAGTTCGGCACCGTAAGAGATATCGAGTGGAGCCCCTTCCCGGTTTTTTTCTTTGGCCTGTTGGACAGCGGTCTCCATCAACTCTTTTTTTCCTTGTCCGGAACGGGCGACAGTTTCCACAACAGGGCAGTTAAGTAGTTTTGATAGCTTTTCGGTGTCGATTCTTAAGCCCTGCTTCCGGGCATCATCCATCATATTGAGTGCCAGTACGACCGGCACCCCAAGTTCTAAGAATTGAATGGCTAAATATAAATGGCGTTCCAGCATGGTTGCATCGACAATATCAACCACAATATCCGGTTTTTCATTGACCAGGAAGTTACGTGCAACCAACTCTTCCTGAGAATACGCTGAAAGCGAATAGGTACCGGGAAGATCAATCAGCTTGACCTTTGTCCCCTTGATATCAATCGTCCCTTCTTTGCGTTCAACGGTAATCCCGGGATAGTTTCCAACATGTTGGCGGGCTCCGGTAATTGCATTGAAGAGGGTGGTTTTCCCTGAGTTTGGATTGCCAGCCAGAGCAATTGTTGCGGTTGGACTCTCTTTAATTTTCCATTTGACGGCGGTATTCACTTTAAGCCACCACTCTTTCGACCATGATAAAATCTGCCTCGTTATTTCTCAATGTCAGGGTGTAATTCTTAAGCCGGATGGAAACAGGGTCTTTCAGGGGAGCCCTGCCAAGAATTTTAATTTCTGTTCCCGGCGACAACCCCATGTCGCGCAAGCGTCGGCCAATCTCTCCACTAGCGGTTACTGCGGTGACGATAGCTGTCTCCCCTGAGACGATTCGACGTAATGATTCTGGCATGGTATGTTTTCCTTAGCAGAGAGGGTTCAGTTTGTTGCTACGATCATGGTATCCTGATTATCGCAAAAGTGATTTTGAAATACATTATCAAAATAGACCCTGTTTGTAACGTTGTCAAGAAAGAAGATAGGTTTAGTGATATATAAAGATGGATTACCGTTTTTGTTAATTTTCAAACAATTTATTTGTGAATTTGGTGTGCTATGAAGAAAATAATGATCGGATTTTGTCTTGCCGTTTTATGTCTTTCTTTCCTGGGTGAAGCCTTTGGTGCGGGGATTGCGCGTGACTATTCCGTCTGGCTTGAAGAACTCAAGGAGGATGCTTTAAGTACAGGGATTAAGTCTGCAACACTTGATCTGGCATTGGCTGATGTAAAACCTCTTGATTCGATTATTAAACTGGATCGGGCTCAACCGGAATTTACCAAAACCCTCGCTGAATATCTTGCCGGAGCGGTGACGGCAGAGCGGGTTAAAGAGGGGCAGCTGTTACTTGCACAAAATAGTGACATTTTTGCCCGGATTGTCAAAAAGTATCAGATCCAGCCAAGATTTCTTTTAGCATTATGGGCAATTGAAACCAGTTTTGGCCGGCACACCGGGAGAGTTCCAGTGATTGATGCTCTGGTGACCCTCGCTTATGATGGGCGACGCAGCCAATACTTTCGTTTAGAATTATTGAAAGCTCTTAAAATTATTGATCAGGGGCTGATCAGCTTTTTGCAGATGAAAGGGTCGTGGGCGGGAGCTATGGGGCAGGTGCAATTTATGCCATCAACCTTTTTGGATTTTGCCGTTGATGGAAACGGTGACGGTCGTATCGATCTGTGGACCACCCGGGAAGACTATCTCTCTTCAGCCGCCAACTATTTATTCCGCTCAGGCTGGGATCAAAACTACACCTGGGGGCGTGAGGTGACGTTACAAAAGAAGTTGCAAGAGAGTGATTTTGGTCTGGAACAACAGCACCCGTTAGCCGAATGGCAGAGACTCGGGGTGCGGACCATCGGAGCTGAAAATTTACCAGAAGTTGAAATTATGGCCTCTTTAATCAGGCCGGACGGGCCACAGGGGAGGGCTTTTCTGGTATATGATAATTATCGTGTTCTGCTGAAATGGAATAGATCACACCGTTTTGCAATTGCAGTCGGAACCCTTGCTGATCAGATTGGTAATCGCTAGCAGATACCCCCCCCCGCTCGGACCGAATCGGGTGGACTCCTTTGCCGACCCAGACGACGATTTTCTTGGGTGATTTTTTCTTTTTGATTCTGTTAAAATGGAGCGGGAAAGAGAACTTGACATGGATGTACATTTGTTGCATTCAAGTTATTGAGTCATATCAGCAATCATAATAAAGATATATTTTTAAATGAACGCAACCTGGAAACCAACAAAAAATCAACAAACCAAGCAGCGACGCAAGCGTCGATTCTTTCTGATCGTAGCAACCCTCTTTGTTGTAGGATGGGTGGGGTACTACATTTATTCACCTCCGCCGCCAGAAACAGTGACGGTTGTCAAGCCGACAGTGTTTGAAAAGCCAACTGAACGACTTAAACACGATGCTGTTTTAAGTGCTTCTTTGCCCGTCCGTGGCCAGACTTCAAAGCATGTTTTGCAGCGAACGATTGCGTCGGGGGACAATCTCAGCGCAATTTTTGCTGGAGTGGAAATCAGCCAGACGGTTATGCTGCAGATTGTTGCGGCAGACGAATCGTTGCTGGCATTGGATATCCTCCGTCCCGGGAATACCCTGACGTTTACCCTGGATGAAGAAACACGCCAGTTGACAAAAATGGAACTTTTTATTGATCCCGCTCACCAGGTTATCTATCAACGGATCGATGATCGTAATTTTGAATATCGTGAAATCATTCTACCGGGAACCTGGAAATATCAACTCCTGGACAGTGACATCGATGGCAGCTTTTACCAATCGGCAATTTTTAGCGGTTTGAGTGACCGCGAAGTTGGAAACATCACTTACCTGTTTAAAAATAAGGTGAATTTCAATCGCGATATCAGAGCTGGTGATCGTTTTCAAGTGGTGCGTAATCTGCAACTTATCGACGGAAAGCTCACCGGACAGAGTCATATTGAAGCGGTACGGATCTTTTCCCGGAAACATCACTACAGTGCCTTTCTCTTTGAGGATGGAAATTACTACGATGAAAAAGGGAAGAGTCTGGCGCGGGCTTTTCAACGTTACCCGTTTAAGGGGCGGTATCGAATCACCTCACCATTTAATCTTGCTCGACGCCACCCGATTACCAAACGGATCAGCCCGCACAAGGGGGTCGATTTCGGCATGTCGGTGGGGACACCGATCTATTCTACGGGAGATGGGGTGGTCACTCGGGTTAAAAATCACCCCTATGCGGGAAAGTATATCGAAATTCAACACGAAGGGCGTTATTTGACCCGCTATATGCATTTAAGTCGAATAACGGTTAAGCGGGGAGAGAAAGTAAAGCGGGGTGAACGGATTGCCCTGTCGGGAAATACCGGTCGTTCGACCGGCCCCCATCTCCATTATGAGATTCATATCAAGGGGCGTGCAGTCAACCCGATTACAGCAAAGATTCCGTTGGCAGTCTCTGTCCCGAAAGGGAAGTTCAAGGCTTTTAAACAGCGTGTTGCAGAGCTTGAATTGTTACTGGAAAAATCTCAGTTTGATCTCATTGGATCGTAGCTTTTTACTCTGTTTCTCCCATTTTCACTGAAAGGTAAAGAACCAATGAAGATGATTGAAGAGTTCATAAAAAAAGAGTCGGCAAGTGGTCTCTTGTTGATATTTGCAACGGTCATGGCGCTCATATTCAGCAACACTGCACTGTCACCACTCTATCAATCTTTTTTGTATATTCCGGTCGAAGTCCGTATTGGTCCGTTGCAGCTTAGCGATCCGCTCTACCATTGGATCAATGATGGTTTAATGGCGATCTTCTTTTTTTTAATCGGCCTTGAGGTCAAAAGGGAGATATTGGAAGGGGAACTTTCATCGGTCAGCCAGATTGCCTTGCCGGGAATTGCTGCGGTTGGCGGGATGGTCGTTCCGGCGGCAATTTATTTAATTTTTAATTTCAATAATCCGATTGCATTAAACGGCTGGGCGATTCCGACGGCAACAGATATCGCTTTTGCATTGGGTATCCTCTCCCTGTTGGGAAACCGTGTCCCCCTTTCACTCAAAATATTTTTAATGGCCCTGGCAATCATTGATGATTTAGGGGCAATCGTCATCATTGCCATTTTTTATACATCTGATTTGTCGATACTGTCACTCACGGTCGCATTAATTGCTCTGGCGGTTCTCATTGTTCTCAATCTCTTTGGTGTCACTAAGAATGCCATCTATTTTGTTATCGGTTTCATCATCTGGGTGAGTGTTTTAAAATCCGGGGTTCATGCAACCCTGGCAGGGGTAGCGGTAGCCTTTACCATCCCGTTAAATGGTAAAGATGAAGATGGCCTCGCAATCTCCCCCCTTAGGGAGATTGAACACGGTCTCCATCAGTGGGTCGCACTGTTTATTTTACCCCTGTTTGCTTTTGTCAACGCCGGGGTTAATTTTACCGAGATATCCATGAGCCAGATGGCCGGACCTGTCCCGCTGGGGATATTGCTGGGACTGTTTATTGGTAAGCAGTTTGGAGTTTTCGGCTTCAGCTGGATTGCGATCAAGCTGAAACTGGCAAAATTACCGGATAATAGTAATTGGCAGCAACTTTACGGGGTTTCAGTCCTCACCGGCATCGGTTTTACCATGAGTTTGTTTATTGTCTCTCTCGCCTTTGAGGATGATAGTGTCTTCCAGTTCACCGACAAGTTAGCCATCCTGGTGGCATCATTTTT
>JAOZQF010000105.1 GCA_029932345.1 Desulfuromusa sp.
GATCAATATTCACCATCGCCACCTTGATGATATCGGCAGCACTCCCCTGAATCGGGTAATTGATTGCATTTCGCTCAGCATAACTACGCACCGCACCATTATTACTGGCAATTTCAGGAATAGCACAACGGCGACCAAGAATTGTGGTCACATATTGATGTTCGCGGGCCTCGGCTCTTTTCTCCTCCATATATTGCCGGATTGCCGGGTAACGTTCAAAATAGTGATCAATAAACTGCTGTGCTTCAGCGCGGCCAATCCCCAGATCCTTGGCCAGGCTAAAAGCTCCCATTCCGTAAAGAACACCAAAATTGATCGTTTTGGCCTGCCGCCGCATCTCATCGGTGACCATTTCGGGGAAAATATTAAATATTTCGCTGGCGGTCCGTCTATGGATATCTTCTCCGGCAACAAAACTCTCCTTTAAAGCGGTCACATCGGCCATATGAGCCATCACCCGCAATTCGACCTGAGAGTAGTCAGCAGAGAGCAAAACCCAGCCATCTTCCGGAATAAACGCTTCGCGGATCCGCCGCCCCTCTGCTGTTCGGATCGGGATATTCTGCAAATTCGGATCACTGGAGGAGAGTCGACCGGTCGCCGTCACCGCTTGATTGAAAGAGGTATGCAAACGTCCGGTTGCCGGATTAAGCAATTTTGGTAACGCATCAGTGTAGGTGCTTTTCAACTTGCTGACAGAGCGATATTCAAGAATTTTAGCAGCGATATCATGCTCAGCAGCTAAACTGTTCAACACATCAACATTGGTTGACCAGCCGGTCTTGGTCTTTTTTCCTTTTGCCAGCCCCAGTTTTTCAAATAGCACCTCTCCAAGCTGTTTAGGGGAGTTAATATTAAACGGGCCACTGGCCAGGTCATGGATTTCCCCCTCCAGAATTTCGAGCTTTTTACCCAACTGCATCGACAGTTCCCCGAGAAAAGGGGCATCAATGCGAATCCCCCGCCATTCCATCCGGGTCAACACATCAACCAGCGGCATCTCGACCTGATGAAACAGCTTTTCAGCCCCCCCTTCAGCCAACTGAGGCAATAATTTTTCTGCCAATCGCCAGGTGAGATCGGCATCTTCAGCCGCATAACGGACCGCCTTTTCAACCTCAACCTCGCTGAAACAAATTTGTTTTTTACCCCGTCCGGTCATCTCGGAATAGGGGATCATCTGATGGTGCAGGTGTTCCATTGCTAAAGCATCCAGACCGTGGGATTTAGATTGCGGATGAGTCACATAGGAGAGAACCATGGTATCGGTATCGATCCCCGCCAGTTCGATCCCGGCATTGCGCAACACTAGAGCATCATACTTAATATTCTGACCAACTTTTTTAAAACCGGCATCTTCAAGCAAGGGTCGAAGTTTTTCCAGAACCAGTTGTTGATCCAGTTGTTGTGGGACGCCGAGATAACGGTGTCCCACCGGCACATACCAGCCATGTTCGGGACGAATCGCAAAGGAGAGGCCAACCAGTTCCGCCTGAACTGCAACCAGACTGGTTGTCTCCGTATCCAAGGCAAAACGACCAGCACTCCGTAACTGTTCAATCATTCCATCCAGTTCAGCAACGGTCAAAACAGCTTGATAATCACCACTTTCAGCTGTCTGTGGTTTTTCTGCCGAGAACTCCTGCAACAACTTTGGAAATTCAAGTTTTTTGAATAAAACTCCCAGGGCCTCCCGGTCGGGTTCCTCCAATGACAGATCATCCAGAGCAATATCAATCTCAAGATCGTAAACCAAGTCGGCCAGTTGCCGCGACAAGCGTGCCTGATCGGCGAATTCCCGCAAATTTTCCTGCCGCTTCTTCCCTTTAACCCGATCAATATTGGCGAGGAGGTTTTCAATTGAGCCAAACTCTTGAATCAAACTGCTGGCGGTTTTCTCACCAATCCCCGGCACCCCGGGAATATTATCCGAACTATCACCCGCCAGTCCCAGAATTTCCAGAACCTGTTCGGGGGGGACACCAAACCGTTCAATGACTTCATCCCGCCCAGAAACTTTTTTCTTCATCGTATCAAGCAACCGGACCCTATCACCAACGATCTGCATCAGGTCTTTATCTCCGGTCACCACCGTGATATCCAGTCCCAGTTCGGCGTAGCGCTTTGCCAAGGTGGCGATAATATCATCCGCTTCATACCCGGACAGCTCCACCGCCGGAAGATTAAAAGCCCGCACAATATCTTTGATCAGAGGAATTTGTGGCACCAGGTCTTCCGGCATTGCCGACCGGTTGGCCTTATACTCCGGATAGAGTTTCTTCCGGAAAGTCGGTCCCTTGGCATCAAAAATGACCGCCACCCGATCGGGTTGCTCTTCACGCAACAACGTCAGCAGCATCTTGGTAAAACCATAGATGGCATTGGTCGCCTCCCCCCTGGAATTGGAGAGATGGCGAATAGCATAATAGGCACGGTAAATATAAGAGGAGCCATCAATTAAATAGACCCGTTCGGGCGGTTTTGACATAGATAACCTTTCATTTTCAGAGATTCTGCGCAATTATTTCATACCCACAGCCAAAGAGGAAGATTGGAAAATAAACTTCTCCAATTTTTTTTACGAAACAGGGTTATTGACATTCCAACTCTGATGTTACTATCTTCCTTGAAAACAGTACTGAAAAAAAGCAGGATCACAAGTTCCCGGCTCTCTATAAATAGTGGAGATAAGTTAATGCACGACAATTTTGAAGACCACGATGAATCGATTGAGTATGAAATCGAAGTTGAAACCGATACCGAAGTGCAGGCGATCCCTGATGAAGGGCTGGTTCTGGCACGGGACATGCTGCCATCCCAACTGCCAATCATTCCACTACGACCCCGTCCGGCATTTCCCGGAGTCATCATCCCGCTGACAGTCAATGGTAAAGCACGGGTCAATACCATCAAACAAGCGATGGAGAGTGATTCGCAAGCGATTGGCCTGGTTATGGTCCAGGAGCTTGATGAGGATGATTCAATCACCAACCTGCAACGGGTCGGGGTTGTGGCAAAAATCCTTAAATTAATTCATACCGAAGACGAAAGTGCCCACGTTCTGGTCAACAGTCTGGAACGGTTCAGTATTGATGAAGTCAGGGAAACCAACGGAATCATCTACACCGATGTCACCTATTTCCTGAGTGCAGTTCAGAAAGAGTCTCCAGAGCTAAGAGCCTATTCGATGGCTATCATCTCAACCCTGAAAGAACTGGTTCAAATCAACCCCCTCTACTCAGAAGAGATAAAATTGTTTCTGGGTCGTACCAGCATGGATGACCCGGCTCGATTGACCGACTTTGCCGCCAATCTCACCAATGCCGATGGTTTTGAATTACAGGAGATTCTTGAAACTTTTGACATTAACCGGCGGATTGACAAAGTTCTGGTTCTGTTGAAAAAGGAACTGGAAGTTTCCAGGCTACAAAATAAAATTTCACGGCAGATAGAAAATAAGATTTCAGCTCAGCAGCGTGATTTCTTTCTGCGTGAACAATTTAAAGCGATCAAGAAGGAACTTGGTCTGGAGAAAGAGGGGAAAGTCTCCGAAATTGAAAAGTTTCAGAAGCGCCTTAAAAAACTGACCTTGAACGAAGAGGCACAAAAAGCTGTTGACGAGGAGATTGAAAAACTCCAGCTTATTGAACCTTCATCACCAGAATATAATGTCAGCCGCAACTATCTCGATTGGCTGACCATTCTCCCCTGGGGGAAATTCAGTAAAGACAGCTACGATTTGAAACGGGCTCGACGGGTTCTCAATCGTGACCACTACGGACTGGATGATGTCAAAGAGCGGATTCTTGAATTTATTGCGGTTGGCAAAATGAAGGGGGATATTTCTGGTTCTATCCTCTGTCTGGTCGGTCCTCCAGGCGTTGGAAAAACTTCGGTTGGGAAGAGTATTGCCGATGCACTAAAACGTAAATTCTACCGCTTCTCTGTCGGTGGGATGCGCGATGAAGCAGAGATCAAAGGACATCGACGTACCTATATTGGTGCCATGCCGGGCAAAGCGATTCAAGCGATGAAAAGTGCCGGAACCGCCAACCCGGTCTTGATGCTCGACGAAATTGACAAGATCGGTGCCTCATTCCAGGGGGATCCCGCTTCAGCCCTGCTGGAAGTTCTTGATCCGGAACAGAATGGCACTTTCCGTGACCACTATATGGATGTCCCTTTTGACCTGTCGAACGTCATGTTTATTGCCACCGCCAACCAGATGGATACCATCCCCGCACCACTACTTGACCGGATGGAGATTATCCGCCTGTCAGGCTATATTCTGGAGGAAAAACTGGAAATTGCGAGACGCTTCCTCATCCCCAAAGCACTCAAGAGTCACGGCATGACCAAGGCGCAGGTGAGTATCAATAAAGCGGCTGTTGCTGAGATGATCGATCGCTATGCCAGAGAAGCGGGAGTCCGTGGTCTGGAAAATAAAATTAAAAAAATCATGCGCAAAGCTGCGATGGAATTTGCGGAAGGACGTGAAGAGAAGGTTCGGGTGACCAAGGGGGACATTGAGCACTACCTCGGCAAACCGATATTTGCTGAAGAAGAACTGATCAAGGGATCCCCTGGGGTGGTAACCGGCCTGGCCTGGACACGGATGGGGGGAGCAACCCTGCAGATTGAAGCAACAACGATGAAGAGTAAAACCAAAGGGTTTAAGCAGACCGGTCAATTAGGCAAAGTGATGGTGGAGAGTTCCGAAATTGCTTATTCCTATGTCATGGGGCATCTGCAGGAATACAAAATCCCCGAGGACTATTTTGACACCCATTTTATCCACCTCCATGTCCCCGCCGGAGCAACCCCGAAGGATGGTCCATCCGCAGGAGTGACAATGACCACCGCCCTCCTCTCAATGATTATGGACAAACCGGTGCGAAAAAAACTGGGGATGACCGGGGAACTCTCCCTGACCGGGAGTGTCCTGCCCATTGGTGGGGTCAAAGAAAAAACCATCGCCGCCCGCCGTGCCGGGCTTACAGCACTGATCTTCCCCCATGAAAACAAAAATGACTACGAAGATCTGGAGGACTATCTGCGCGAAGGGATCGAAGTTCACTTTGTCAAAGAGTATCCAGATGTTTTCAAAATCGCCTTTACCAGCAACACAAATTAAATAATTGGAGAGAGATTTAATGACCGTTGAAGAGATAAAAACTGCCCTGATGGCACTATCAACTGAAGAGAAAAAAACCTTTATTCTAGAGACCCTTCCCGATCTTGCCGGTGGAGTGATCAAAGAGCCGGGCTTTATGATGCAATTGTTCCCGGTGCTCCTCGGCATCCTCAAAGAGAGCGGCATGGATTTGCAGCAACTGCTCCAATTTGCCACCATGATGGGCGATCAGCAGAAGCAAGAGTAGTATTTCGGGAACATGTACTCAGTTACATCTCCCCGAACTACGAGCAACAAACACTACTTTCTGGAGTCAAAATATAATGCGCGTACTATCCGGTATTCAGCCGTCCGGTTCCCTCCATCTGGGTAACTTTTTCGGCATGATGAAAAAAATGATTGATTATCAGGAGCATGAAGATCTTTTCTGCTTCATCGCCAACTATCACGCTATGACCAGCCTTTCTGATGGAAAAGCTCTGGCCAAAGGGACTCTGGAAGCGGCCGCCAACTTTCTGGCGCTGGGACTTGATCCTGAAAAATCGACATTCTGGGTGCAGTCAGACATTCCAGAGGTTCAGGAGCTCACCT
>JAOZQF010000106.1 GCA_029932345.1 Desulfuromusa sp.
GCTACATCCCCTTAACTATAAACGGCTTTGCAGATAGAAATAGGAAGTAAACAAGGCCCAAGTGGGGTTTGAAGATGGGCAGGCTTGCACTTCCTACTTCTTATTTTTTATTTACACATTTAAAATACTGTCAAATTAATTAACAGCATCCTTCAGAGCTTTCCCTGCTTTAAATTTAGGGACCTTGGCAGCAGCAATCTGAATCTTCTCACCAGTCTGAGGATTTTGGCCGACACGTGCGGCACGATCACCAACGCTGAAAGTTCCAAACCCTACCATCGCAACTTTTTCTCCAGCTTTCAGAGCATCAGTTACTGCACTGGTAAAAGCTTTCAAAGCTCCTTCTGCATCAGTTTTACTCAGTCCTGCTTTTTCTGCCATTGCATTGACCAGATCTGCTTTAGTCACAAGATACCTCCTAATAGGTTTAAGTTAATTACAGTTACTCGAAAACGCGTTAAGATATATCAGGTTTGAGAAAAAACTGTCAAGAGGTTTTTCCCCATTATTCGGGCTTTCACGGAATAAACACCATTTTCAAGAGCTGACTGATAAGGTGTGACTTACTCATTAGAAATCAAAGCAAAATTCAGAACCTGATCCATATGCTCGACCAACTCAATAGTGAGAGATTTTAACAAATATGGGGTCAACTCGACCAGATTTTTTTTATTTTCTGCGGGAATCAAAACCTTGGTTATTCCACCCCTACGGGCAGCTAATAACTTTTCCTTCAATCCCCCGATCCCCAACACCCGTCCCCGTAGAGTCACCTCCCCGGTCATCGCCAGATCTTTCCGGATCGGCCGTCCAGTGAGTGCTGACGCCAGCGTAGTAGCAATAGTAATTCCGGCAGAAGGGCCATCTTTTGGAACCGCACCCTCTGGAACATGGACGTGGATATCGAGTTTAGAATAAAAATCTTTTTCAAGTTTCAGCTCTTGCCAGCGGGAACGGATATAGCTCAAAGCGGCTTGAGCTGATTCCTGCATAACGTCACCGAGTTGACCGGTGATAATCAACTTCCCCTGACCGGGCAAGGTAGTCACCTCAACAGTTAAAAGTTCACCACCGGTCTCAGTCCAGGCCAGCCCGGTTGCCATCCCAATTTGATCTTTCTCTTCACGGACTCCAAACTGATATTGCTGAACACCGAGATATTTCTGGATCTGTTTTTCACCAACCTTAAAATTTTTATCTCGACCCTCTAACAGAGTTTTCTTAGCGACTTTTCGCATGATTGCGGCAATGTTACGGTCCAGACTACGAACTCCCGATTCACGCGTGTAATGGCGGATAATTGCATAAATGGCACGATCGGAAAAAATCAGCTGTTTACCATTTAAACCATGTGCAACAAGCTGCTTATCCAGAAGGTAGCGACGCGCTATATGCAATTTTTCTTCCTCAGAATAACCCTCAATCCGGATCACTTCCAACCGGTCATGTAGTGGTCGGGGAATGGCTTGTAAATTGTTTGCTGTCGCAATAAACAGAACCTGCGACAGATCGTAATCAACATCCAGAAAATGGTCTGCAAAAGTGTTATTCTGCTCGGGATCGAGAACCTCCAGAAGAGCAGAGGAAGGATCACCACGAAAATCAGTACTCATCTTGTCGATTTCGTCCAACATAAAGACCGGATTTTTCACCCCGGACTTACGCAAACCCTGAATAATTTTCCCGGGCATAGCACCGATATAAGTCCGACGATGACCACGAATTTCAGCCTCATCCCGCACCCCACCCAGAGAGATCCGGACAAATTTTCTTTGTAGTGCTTTTGCAATTGATTGTCCCAGTGAGGTCTTGCCAACCCCGGGAGGGCCAACAAGGCATAGAATCGGCCCCTTAATCTGTTTGACCAATGCCTGAACCGCCAGATATTCAAGAACCCGCTCTTTAACCTTTTGCAGGCCGTAGTGATCGGCTTCAAGAATATTTTCTGCTTTTTTGAGGTCGTGTCGATCCCTGGTCCCTTTCCGCCATGGCAGAGACAATAACCACTCAATATAGTTACGCACCACTGTTGCTTCAGCCGACATCGGTGACATCATTTTCAACTTGCGCAATTCTACTTGAGCTTTCTCTGTCGCCTCCTGAGACATCTTCTTTTTCTTGATCTGTTCTTCAAAATTGAGGATTTCCTGTTTAAATTCATCCTGTCCGCCAAGCTCTTTTTGGATAGCCCGCATTTGTTCATTCAGATAATACTCTTTCTGACTATGTTCCATCTGGCTTTTAACCCGACTGCGTATCTGTCCCTCAATCTGGAGTATTTCTATTTCCTGCTCAAGCAATACCAGAAGATGTTCCAACCGTAGCGATGTATCAACAAATTCCAGAACTTGTTGTTTATCAGCAATCGGGACCTGCAGATGGCCGGCAACCGTATCGGCCAGACGGGAAGGGTCATCAATTCCCGCTATCGAGGCACTCACTTCTGAGGGGATTTTCTTGCTCAGCCCGATATATATTTCAAAACTGGTTTTGATCGCGCGGATAACCGCATCAACTTCTGAAGAATCGGCTGTTGATTCAGCAAGTGGCTCAACGACAACCTGAAGAAAATCATCCTGCGGCTCAAAAGAACGGATCTGACCACGCCAACACCCTTCGACCAGGACCTTCACGGTTCCATCGGGAAGTTTGAGGAGTTGCAAAACCTTGCCAACGGTACCAGTCTGGTAAAGATCGTCTTCTTCTGGAGAATCTAATTTCGGATCTTTCTGACTGAGCAGAAAGATTAATTTATCCCCTTCAGAGGCACTTTCCAGAGCGCCGATTGACTGGGGCCTGCCAACAAATAAAGGGGCAACCATGTAAGGGAAAATGACGATATCCCGCAATGGCAACAGAGGCAGAAGCCGGGGTGATAATATTGAGGATGGCTCGATTGTGTCAGACATAAATTTCAGCCTTATAAAGAGAAAAGGAGCGCACCGCCTGAACCGGCAATAACGCTCCTGAAAAAATTATCTATAATTAAAAAAACTATGCACTCTCCGCGATGTCGTAAAGAATTATTGGTTTTGAACCCTTGGTAATCACATCTTCATTCAGAACGACTTCTTTGACCCGATCTTGTGACGGAATATCATACATAACATCAAGCATAGCGTTTTCCAGGATTGAACGGAGTCCGCGTGCACCTGTCTTACGTTCCAAAGCTTCTTTGGCTATTGCAACCAATGCTCCGTCGGTCAAACGCAAATGGACATTTTCCATTTCAAAAAGCCGCTGGTATTGTTTAATCAGGGCATTTTTAGGCTCTTGAAGAATTTGAATAAGGGCCGCTTCGTCCAGTTCACCAAGGGTAGCAATCACCGGGAGGCGACCGACAAACTCCGGAATCAAACCAAACTTCAGCAGATCTGTTGGCTGTACCTTCCCCAGCAATACGCCAAGATCTTCTTCCTTAATGGAACGGACTTCGGCACCAAAACCCATGGTCTTGGTACTGATCCGTTTCGAGACAATCTTCTCCAAACCCGAAAAAGCACCACCACAGATAAACAAAATATTGGTTGTATCGACTTTGAGGAACTCTTGCTGAGGGTGCTTTCGTCCCCCCTTGGGTGGGACACTTGCGGTTGTCCCCTCGATAATTTTCAAGAGTGCCTGCTGAACCCCTTCACCAGAAACATCACGGGTAATGGAGGGAGACTCAGATTTTCTGGCAATCTTATCAACTTCGTCGATATAGATAATCCCTTTTTGCGCTTTTTCCAGATCATAATCAGCAGCCTGGAGCAAACTGAGGATAATATTTTCAACATCCTCGCCAACGTAACCAGCTTCAGTCAAATTTGTGGCATCCGCAATGGTAAAAGGGACGTCCAGAACTCTTGCCAGAGTCTGCGCCAGCAACGTCTTACCGCTACCGGTTGGTCCCAACAGCAGGACATTACTCTTCTGGATTTCTATATCGTTCTTCTCGGTAGATTCGACCCGTTTATAGTGGTTGTATACAGCAACAGATAAAATCTTTTTTGCCCGTTCCTGACCAATAACATACTCATCAAGAATCTCTTTAATCTCAACCGGTTTTGGCAGCTGTTTTAATTCAGGATCAGAGCTCTGATCCAACCGCGACTCTTCGTCGATGATGTCGTTACAAAGCTCAATACATTCATCACAAATATAGACAGTCGGGCCAGCAATAAGCTTTTTAACTTCATCCTGAGACTTGCCACAAAAAGAACAGGTCAACTGACTGTTTTCATCTTTAGAACTCACGTATCAACCTCCACACACTCTACAAATATTAAGATTTACGTTCAACAATTGCATCAATAATACCATAGTTACGTGCTGCTTCGCTATCCATGAAAAAATCACGCTCAGTATCAGCAGTAATCTCTTCCAGTTTTTTCCCCGTATGCTTTGCCAGAATTCCATTTAATGATTCACGCATCCGCAGAATTTCTTTTGCATGAATACTGATATCGCTTGCCTGCCCTTGAAAACCGCCCAAAGGTTGATGAATCATCACTCGGGCATTTGGCAGTGCAAAACGTTTTCCTGGCTCACCCGCAGCGAGAAGGACAGCGCCCATACTGGCAGCCTGACCGACACAGATAGTAGAGACTGGTGCCTTTAAATATTGGATTGTATCATAAATTGCCATCCCGGCAGTCACGACACCACCAGGAGAATTGACATAGAGGTGAATGTCTCGATCAGGATCTTCAGATTCAAGAAATAGTAACTGAGCAATAATCAGGTTAGCCATGTGATCTTCGACCTCGCCACCGAGGAAGATAATCCGATCTTTCAGCAAGCGGGAGTAAATATCATAAGCCCGCTCACCACGACCACTATCTTCAACCACCATTGGCACCAGACTCATATCAGGACTCCTCTGTTTCGCTGTCGGCAGCAGTGTCTTGCTCAACCGGTTTTGGCTCAACTTCAGTAACAATCGCCTGATCCAATAGAAACTTGGTCACTTTTTCTTGTAGAATCTGCCCCTTAAGTCCGGCCAGATTTTGCTCTCCTTCAAAGTACTTCTGCACCTGATCCAACGGGACATCACTCTCATCGGCAAAAGACTGCATTTTTGATTCTATTTCAGATTCGTCAACGACAATCTCTTCCTGTTCAGCTATAGCATCCAGCAACAACTCTCCCTGAACTTTCTCTATTGCCATCTCCCGATAAGTTTTAGCAAAGGACTCATTGTCCATCCCTAACATTTCCAGCGTCATCCCCTGAGCCTTAAGGTTTCGGGTAAAACTATCTTTTAGATGGTGCAACTGATTTTCGATCATCCCCTCAGGGACATCAAAGGAGTTATTACCGATCAGAGCAGTCATCAGGTTCTCTTGTAGTTGACCATCGATCCGCTTTTTTTCCTGAGTGATGGTATTCTCTTTGATCTGTACTTTCAGTTCATCCAGGTTTTTGGCATCAAGTTCTTTAGCCAGGGCATCATCAATCTTCGGAACAATTTTTTCTTTAATTTCCTTGACCAAGACTTTAAAAACTGCCGGTTTTCCCGCCAGATCCTTAGAGCCATACCCCTCAGGGAAAGTCACCTCCACCTCTTTTTCCTGCTCACGCTTCATCCCCACTAACTGGGCTTCAAAGCCGGGAATGAAACTGTTGGAACCAAGAGCAAGCTCAAAATCAGTGCCAGCACCATTGTCAAATGCCGTTCCGTCAATAAAACCTTCAAAATCAATAATAACCGTATCCCCATCACGCGCTTTTTTGCGGCTGG
>JAOZQF010000107.1 GCA_029932345.1 Desulfuromusa sp.
GTCCGAGTAAAGATTATTTTGAAATACTAAGAACCAAACTGAATTGGGGGCAGCGTTGATGGCGTTGCAAAAATCTCCGATCTCCGGTGTTGCAGCAGCTTTTCAGGACTTCGACATACCCTGTGTATGTCTTCACCCCTGAAAACCTGCTGCGCCTTGGAGATCGAATTTTTTGCTTAGCCATCACCTTTTTGCTAAAGCCATTCTTCTGCTGAAGAACTCTTTGATACTTAATGGACTGAATCTTCTTCGGATAATTACCGCTTAATTTTGTTATCAATTGGTGATCGAAATAATGCTGACAGATCTAATCATCAAAAACTTTGCTATTATTGAAAATCTCCACGTCACCTTTAACTCGGGGTTTAATGTCTTAACCGGGGAAACGGGTGCCGGGAAGTCGATAATTATTGATGCCGTCAATCTGTTGCTTGGTGGCCGGGCGCGTGGTGAAATTATCCGTACCGGAGAGGAAGAGGCTTCCGTTGAGGCGATTTTTGACCTGCGTAAGGATCACATTGTCGGGGAGAAACTCATTGCTGCAGGTCTGGACAATGATGGTGAATTATTAGTTCGGAGAATCGTTGCCCGTTCGGGTAAGAATCGGGTTTTTATCAACGGTTCACCGGTTCCGTTGACTCAGTTGCGTGAGCTGAGCAGTGGGCTGGTCAATATTTATGGGCAACATGAACATCAAAATCTGCAACGAACCGAAACCCATTTGAAATTATTGGATAGCTTTGCCGGGCTACAGAGCACCCTCGTCGATTATCGAGCTGCGTTTTCTTCCTATCAACAATTGCAACGGGAGTTGAATCAGTTAAATCTGGCAGAACGTGAGCGGCAGCAACGCCTCGATATGCTCGGCTTTCAGCAGCAGGAATTATTGAACGCACATTTGCTCCCTGGTGAAGATGAGGCGTTGGAGAGAGAGCGTTCTATTCTTCAACATGCTGAAAAGTTAATAACGGCGATGCTGGGTGGCTATGACAACCTCTATGGTGGGGAGGAAGCTGCCTGTGGGAAAATCGCTACGGTTGCAACGGAGCTTGAGTCTCTTCAGGAAATAGATCCACAACTTGGCGCTTTGGCGAAGTCTCTGCAAGATCATCTTTATGGTCTGGAAGATGTCGCGGCAGAATTAAATCAATATGCGGAGACTCTCGATTTTGAACCACAACAGCAACAGCAGGTTGAGGATCGGCTGGCATTGCTTTCCAGTTTGAAGGGAAAATATGCACCGACAACAAAAGGGTTGCTTGAATACCTGGAACAGATTACTGCTGAACTTGATGATCTCACCCATCTTGAAGATCGGCGCAAGCAACTGGAGGAAAAATTACAGGGGCAATATCAGCAACTTCTTGATTTTGGCGAGAGATTGAGTGGTCAACGTCAGCAGGGGGCGACTGAACTTGCAAGCGCAGTCAAACAAGAGCTTGGAGAGTTAGCCATGGGCGGGGCCGATTTTGCTATCCGCTTCTCTCCATTGCCGGAACCCTCTGTCGACGGGTTGGAAAGTGGTGAGTTTTATCTGGCCGCCAATCCGGGCGAAGAGGCGCAACCGTTGGCCAGGATTGCTTCAGGGGGTGAGCTGTCGCGAATTATGCTGGCTCTGAAACGGAGTGTCCCTACCGGGGATGGGGTGAGGACCTTGATCTTTGATGAAGTTGATGCCGGTATTGGTGGAGAAGCAGCGACCGCTGTTGGTGAAAAAATCAGTCGTTTAGGAAAAGATCTGCAGGTGCTTTGTGTCACCCATTTGCCACAGGTTGCTGCTTTTGCTGATCACCATTACCTTGTTGCCAAAGAGGAGGCTCATGGGCGGACGGCAACCAAGCTGAGCTTATTGAATTCAGAAGCCAGGGTCGCTGAAATGGCCAGAATGCTTGGTGGGTTACACGTCGGTGAAAAAACCCTGATTCATGCCCATGAATTGATTGAAAGTTCTCGGGCTGTTGTGGCAAATTGATCGAACTCAATGGTGCTGATACGGAGATGATATGATTCGCCATGCACGGATACCCGATGCCCGGAAGATCCATAAGCTGTTGCTTGTCTATGCTCAAGATGGTCAATTGCTGGGCCGTTCTCTGGCAAATATCTACGATTCTATTCGGGACTTTTATGTTTATGAAGAGGACGGTGAAATTCTTGGGATCGGAGCCTTGTCAATTTGCTGGGAAGATTTGGCAGAAGTCCGATCATTAGCTGTTGCACCTGGGCAGCAAGGGAAGGGGATCGGGCGTAAAATTGTTGAAATGTGCCTCAGTGAAGCAACGGAGCTCGGGTTAAAAAGGGTGTTTGCATTGACTTATCAGCCGATTTTTTTCAAGACGCTGGGTTTTTTTGATATTGAAAAATCGGAGTTGCCACAAAAAATTTGGGGTGATTGTATTAATTGTGTTAAGTATCCAGATTGTGATGAATTGGCATTGGCAATTAATTTGTTGGAATAAGGTTAGACATATGTTATTAATAGAAAATAATTCTACTTATAGTGTAGTCTTTTTTTTAAGATCTGAGTTCCGATGAGAGTTTTAACCGCAGTTAAGACTTTATCGCAAACGAGATTTGGAGTCATTTTGGGCAGGCGTTTCTCAGTCATAGTCGTTCCCGAAGGGGACAGTAAGGTCAACCGTTTTCGTATCGACAGCGGATTTATTAAGACCTTATTCTGCTGCTGCTTTCTGCTTGTCGGGCTCCTTGCTTTTTTTGCCTACAGCTTTGTCAACGATAGAATAGATCGTGATGAACTCCTGCAACTCAGAATGACAACCAGCCAGCAACACCAGACTATCCAACGTCTGGTCATCGATTTGGACGAGATCCATCAAGAGATGAATTCTCTTGCCGAAACAGAAGCAAGAGTCCGACAGTTGGCTGATTTGGATGCTGCTCCACAGGGTCTTCCTATTGCTGTTGGCGGGCTTCCTGAAGCCAGGCCTGTTGATACCATTGATGAAATACAGCGCCAGATCAATCAATTACAGGTAGATATCGACCTGCGCCGGCAGAGTCAGGAAAATGTCAGAAATCTTTTGAACGATCAGGTTTCACTCAGCCGGGCAACCCCCAAGGGGTGGCCAACAAAAGGGTGGTTGACCTCCTATTTTGGAATGCGTAAGTCCCCTTTTACGGGTCGACGGGTTATGCACGAGGGGCTGGATATTGCGGCAAATATCGGGACGCCGGTTATTGCAACGGCTGATGGAATTGTGGCACGAATCAGCTACTCTTCAGGCTATGGTAAAATGGTGGCTCTCGACCATGGTTATGGTTACCGAACTATTTTTGGACACAATTCTAAAATTCTGGTTAAATCCGGGCAACAGATCAAGCGCGGCGATATTATTGCCAAGGTTGGTAATACCGGGCGCTCAACTGGATCGCATTTGCATTATGAACTGCGTTTAAATGGGGTTCCCATCGATCCGCGAAAAACCCTATAATTTAAAATTTCCCTTTTTTCTGACTCCCTTTTCGGGGCGTTAATCTCGGTCAAATCATTTCGTCCCGATCACTCACAACTTCTGATAATTGCAACGTTTTGTCATTTCTTAAATGCTTGTGAGTGATTCTTTCCCTGTGCTACTATGCCGACCACTGTCGAATCTCTAACAGACTGTTGAAAAACTATCTGCGTTGCGATTGCTGCGTTGAAAATTGCCTTAAAATGCTCATTTACGGGGTGTAAACTGTGCTTTTTCGACAGTTTTCGCCTTGCACTCAAGCCCTCGAAAACGTTTTTCAATACCCTGTTAAGATTTGTTTTTTCTATGTCTCTTTTTTAAATTCACCCTAGGGATAGTTTTTACTGGGGTTTTCTGGAGTATTATTTCGTAATGATCGGTAAATTAGTTAAAAAAATTGTTGGCAGCAAAAATGATCGCGACCTTAAAAAGTTACAACCTTTCGTTGATCAGGTGAATGCTCTTGAAGCAGAGGTTTCAGCCCTTAGCGATGAAGAACTAAAAGCTAAAACCGATGAATTTCGTCACCGTTTAGACTCTGGTGAAAATCTGGATCAATTACTGCCGGAAGCCTTTGCAGTGGTGAGAGAGGCCAGTGTTCGGGTCCTCGGCTTGCGCCCCTTCGATGTCCAACTGATTGGTGGAATAGTTCTTGACGAGGGTAAAATCGCCGAAATGAAGACCGGTGAAGGAAAAACCCTGATGGCGACCCTGCCGATCTATCTCAATGCTCTGACCGGTAAGGGCGTTCACGTTGTTACCGTTAACGATTATCTGGCAAAACGTGACGCCAACTGGATGGGACAACTTTATACCTTTTTGGGCTTGACGGTTGATTGTGTTGTCCATGGATTAACTGATGAGCAGCGTAAGGCCGCTTATCGTGCAGATATTACCTACGGAACCAATAATGAATTTGGTTTCGATTACTTGCGCGATAACATGAAGTTCGACTTGGCTGATTATGTCCAGCGTGATCTCCATTATGCCATTGTTGATGAGGTTGATTCAATTTTAATTGATGAGGCGAGAACCCCATTAATTATCTCTGGACCAAGTGAGGATTCCAGCGAGCTCTATTATACCGTTGACCAGATTATCCCTCGATTGGAAAAGGGTGAGATGATCGAAGAGCGGGATGGAAAAATTGGTCAGGCAGTCAAGCGGTTTACCGGTGAGTATACTGTTGATGAAAAGGCCAAATCGGCAGCTCTAACGGAAGAAGGTGTGACCAGGGTTGAACAGTTGCTCAATGTCGATAATCTGTATGAGTCAAAAAATATTGAACTGTTGCACCATGTTAATCAGGCACTCAAGGCTCATGCCCTGTTTCAGCGTGATGTCGACTATGTTGTCCAGAACGGTGAAGTTCAAATTGTTGATGAATTTACCGGCCGCTTAATGCCGGGACGACGTTGGAGTGATGGTCTGCACCAGGCAGTTGAGGCCAAAGAACGGGTAAAAATCGCCAATGAGAATCAAACTCTCGCCACAATTACTTTCCAGAATTATTTCCGGATGTATGAAAAACTGGCGGGGATGACCGGTACCGCAGAAACTGAAGCTGCTGAATTCAACGAAATATACAAACTGGATACCGTTGTTATCCCGACCAATCGCCCGATGCAGCGGGATGATATGGCCGATGTCATCTATAAAACCGAGAAAGAAAAATTTCTGGCGGTGGTTGAGGATATTGTCGAGTGCCATGAAAAGGGACAGCCGGTTCTGGTCGGGACGATCACTATTGATAAATCAGAGGTTCTTTCGGCGCTACTGAAAAAACGGGGGGTCCCCCATAATGTCCTCAATGCAAAACAACATGAGCGTGAGGCTTATATTGTGGCTCAGGCCGGAAGCAAGGGGTCGGTCACAATTGCAACCAATATGGCTGGTCGGGGAACTGACATCGTGCTCGGTGGTAATCCGGAGATGACGGCTCGGGCGGAAGCTGCCAATGCCGAGGATCCTGAGGCTCGTTTTAACGAACTTTTGCCCGTTTATGAGGAGCGCTGTAAAGTTGGCCGCCAGGAGGTTCTTGATGCCGGTGGACTCTATATTCTGGGAACTGAACGGCATGAATCACGACGGATAGATAATCAGCTGCGTGGTCGTTCCGGGCGGCAGGGTGATCCGGGGAAAAGTCATTTTTATCTCAGCCTTGAGGATGATCTTCTGCGCATCTTCGGTTCGCAGAAGGTTGCTTATATCATGGATAAAATGAAGATCCCTG
>JAOZQF010000108.1:0-3144 GCA_029932345.1 Desulfuromusa sp.
CTTTACGAAAATGACTGCAATCTGGAAGACACCACCATGTCAATGCTCGCAGATGAGTTCACCCTCAGTTTGCTATTTTCAAGCCAACTCCCGGATATTGTCGAGGCTCTCACCAAAGAATGTCGCCGTCTGGAACTGGACAAGGGCATTTCTGCCTTTGTCCGCCCATTGCTGCAACCTCAGGAGGCAACTCAAGAGAGCTACAAAACCTGCACCCTGCACATTGAAGGGTTGGATCAGGCGGGTATTGTCTATAAAACCAGCCAATTTCTGGCTGACCGGCAACTCAGCATCATTCAACTCGATTCCGCCGCCGGTGCATCACCTCAGAGTGGTGCAACAATCTACAACATGACAATCCATATCCAGGTTCCAGAAAATCTCCCCTTTGAGCAACTGGAAGAAGATTTATCGACCGTTGCCGATGAACTGAGTGTCGATATCACCATGGAGCGTTAAAACCAATCGTATACAAAAAAGCGGGGTTGACTATTCAGCTGTCAACCCCGCTTTAGTTTCACCATCTTTTACAAATGGTTACTGCAATCCAGCAATCAGATAAATCAGGTTAAGCCTTCTTCCGCAATCGATCCATTGCCGCCTTCAAACTAACCCGCAACCTTTCGAGGACATCTGCCAACTGGGCAATTTCATCCCGCCCCGTCACTTTGATTTTTTCATCAACTTTCCCGTCAGCCAGATCAGAGGCAACTTTGGTAAAGTGGATTAGCGGTTTAAGAGCTCCATTAACTACGATAAATACCGAGAGCAAGGAGACAACCAGAATAGCACCCATAATTCCAATCAGTTTGGTTTGCAGTGCCTGTTGCGCCTGCGCTATTTTATCCAGTGAAAACCCGATACGGAAACCGCCCCAGTGCTTACCCTTGACATAAACAGGGGAAGAGATATCCCACATGGTCACCCCGGTATCACGCTTATAAACCTGTTGAAATGCAAGTTTAGTATTTTTTGCAGCAGCTAAACCAACGGGATCATTAAAAATTCTTTTAGTTCGGTTGCCAACCAAATCCCTCTGCTGATCACCGGTAATCGGCTGTTGATAGCGGGTATTATGGGTTGGCAGATAACCATTTTTGTCAACAGCAACGGCAAAAACCACCGAACCATCCTTGAAGAATTCATCTTGCAGTGCCAGAATCGCCTTATCCAGATAAAAATCGTATTTAGTATGATATTTTGCCGGCTCAAATCCAGGGATTAGCTCATAACTAGTATCAAAAGCGTCTTTGACACTGAAAACACCATTATCGATCGCTTCTTCCATTACCCGACCAATCAATTTAGCCCCAACAATTGACTCGATCTTCCCTCGCTCAAGTAACTGGACTTCGAGACTGTCACTTTGCTGTTTAATGATATAATAACTTCCAGCCGCAACCACGAGCGACAGGACAATAGTAACCAGAATTGAAACTTTGACACTAATTTTGGCAAACACAGTAAGTTCTCCTTTTCGTAATCTATCTAGATGTTATTTCTGTTTATAACCAATCCGTACTGCACCCCAGTGACGGTTTTGAATAGTTATTGGGATCGACAGATCACTCATGATTTCCCCGGTATCGCGGCTGTAGCGCTGCAATAAATAGGGTTCCTGATTGCGTGCCGCTGCCAAACCAGTTCGGTCATTAAAGAGTCTCTTGGTCCGATTCCACTTGGCGTTTTCTTCGACATCATCAGTCAAAGGCCTCGAATATCGGGAGTTGTGCGTTGGCAAGTAGCCATTACGATCTACTACGATCACAAAAACCAACCGTTTGTCGTAACCAAGGATTTTATCGATAATCGGCAGAACCACACCATCCGAAAAAATATCGTACTGGGTATGGAACTTTTGTGGATCAGTATCAGGGATTGGAATATAAAATGTGTCAAACAATTGTGGCACACTCAGCTGACCAGATGTCAGCAATAAATTGAATTGAGCACTCACTTCATTACGACATTTGACAGCCCACTGCCTGACCTTCTCATCAAAACGATCTAAATTTTGTGCCACACAAGGCGAAATTGCCAGTAGAGAGAAAATAGTTAGGAGCAACAATTGCTTACGTAGAAAACTCATTTATTTTGTACCTCCAGCCGATGATAAATGAACTCCCGCGGCACAAATCAATCCCCAGGAACCAAGGATGAAAAAATTAGTAATCGAGACAGTCCAACTGCACAATTATAATAATTATTTATTTAAAACTTTCTCATAAATATGTCAAGAAGATTTTACTTCCCGAGGGGTGAGATCAGGGAATCATTTCTGGTCGTCGGATCAAGATAAAACCCGGTAAGGAGCGGTCGTGTAACTGCGGAATTGCAGGGTGTCATGGGTTTCTAATAAAGAGTGGATTCGATCTCGATTGACGGGGTGAGAGACCCATTGAAAAACCTCCCCTTCAGAACACCATTTAACCTCAGGCGTTTCATCACTGGGGGTTAATTCACCGGATGCATAAAGGGCGGTAAAACATAAAATTAATGTTGTCGGGGCTGAAATTTTAGACCAGATGACCGTTGGTTTAGCATGGCTGATTGTCACTCCAGCCTCTTCCAGAACTTCGCGACTGAGGGCGAAAATGAGCGCTTCTCCCTCCTCAACTCTCCCCTGAGGTAATTCCCAACCACGGATGTGGTGCTTAACCAGAAGAACTTCATTATCCCCATTGCGGACTAAACAACTGACCACCAGAACATGTTTGGGAAGATCCATCAATTAATATCCCCACCCTTCCCTTGCAACTTCTCAGTGCGGGTCAAGTGATTGACCGGGCCATTTTTCGGCAATAAAATCCAGAGACGCCCATCCTGTTTCATCTTCCCGGCAATCTTACCAGCATCATTTCCCATTCCCCAGAAAAAATCGGCGCGAACCCGCCCCTTAATAGCGCCACCGGTATCCTGAGCAACCATCAATTGCTGCAGAGGGAAATCGGTTCCGGGAAAAATGGTAGAAAGAAAAACCGGAGCACCCAGCGGAATTGTACGTGGGTCAACAGCAAGACTGCGTAAAGCAGTGAGAGGAATCCCCAACGCCCCTGGGGGGGATTGAATATCAGCAGGTAACGATCTAAAAAAAACATAACTGGGATTTTCATCGAGCAATAACTGACCATCTTCAGGGTTCTG
>JAOZQF010000108.1:3244-5570 GCA_029932345.1 Desulfuromusa sp.
CTGCTGATTTTAACAATATCTGATAGCGACTTTTACCACGCAGCCGTGATAATGGACAAGGGCTGGGGCCAAGAATCTCTACTGAGCCTGCAATACCGGTCAAATAATGACTGAACTGCTGGGCAGCAGTTTTAACCTGATGAGGATTGTTTCCGGATAAAACCAGATTAACCAGATGGCCATAAGGGGGGTAGCCAAGTTCCTCCCGGAAAGGGAGCTCCTGCTGGTAAAAATTTTGATAGTCCTGTTCGGCAGCACAACTCAATGCGTAGTGGTCAGAATTATAAGATTGAATCAGAACCTTACCGCCACCATGAGCACGCCCCGCTCGACCGGAAACCTGGGTAAATAAAGAGAAACTGCGTTCACCGGAACGAAAATCAGGAAAGTTAAGGATACTGTCAGCACCCAACACACAGACAAGTGCTACCCCGGGAAAATCATGCCCCTTGGCAATCATCTGGGTCCCGACCAGAATATCAATTTTGCCCGCCAGCATCCTCGACATAATCTTACCATGAGAACCTTTACGACTGGTGGTATCCCGATCCATACGGGCAACCGTAGCGGCTGGGAAAAGTTCTTCCAGTTCCAGTTCAAGCCTCTCCGTCCCGGCTCCCTGTGGTTCAATATTTAGCCCCTGGCACTTCAAACAGCTCTCGGGAACAACATCTGTATAATCACAATAATGGCAGCGCAATTCGTGACTTCGTTGATGGTAGGTCAAAGTGATATCACAATTGGGACAATGAAAGCTGCTACCACAGTCAGTGCATAATAAGAATGGGGCAAAGCCCCGACGGTTCAACAACAGCAGAACCTGTTCACGTTGTTCCAAGGCTTGCTGTATTGCCTCAATAAGAGGATTCGACAATGTTCCATCGATCACGTGATCTTTCAGATCAACCAGCTCAACCTGTGGAAGTTCTCCACCGTGAACGCGCCTCTCCAGGGTTAAGCGGATTAGACTTCCCTGCTCACTCCGATAATAACTGGCGAGAGAGGGGGTTGCACTCCCCAGCAATACCGGGCAGTTCTGCTGTTGTCCACGAACCAGAGCAAGATCACGGGCATTGTAACGGAAACCTTCACCTTGCTTGTAGCTTGATTCATGTTCTTCATCGATAACAATCAAGCCAAGATTCTGTAACGGGGCAAAGATGGCAGAGCGGGCACCAATAACAATCTGGATATTATTGCGCAGTATCTCCCGCCAGGCATCATAACGCTCACCGGCAGATAATCCGCTATGCAAAACCGCAATTCTGACCCCTTTCGATTCAAATCTGGCTCTGAATCTGGCAACTAATTGAGGGGTCAATGATATTTCAGGAACCAGGATTAACGCCTGTCGATCGGCCGTCAAACATTGCTCGACGGCTTGTAGATAAACTTCGGTCTTGCCGCTGCCAGTCACTCCATGGAGCAGATACCCGGAAAAACAATCCCTCTTAATCGCTGTCGCAATAGCTTCAACCGCTTCTTTTTGCGCATTATTAAGGGTCAGATATTTATCTTCAGGTAATTTTTCGGTCACAAAAGGATCGCGCAATAGCTCCTGTTCGCTCATCTCCAGAATGCCGACTTCTACTAATCGCTTTAACACAGCATAGGGAGCAGGAAACTGTTCACGGATTTGGGTAAGCCCAGCAGAGCCTTGCTGAACAATAAACAGCAACAGCTCCTGTTGTTTCTTTCCACGTGGCAGAATATCTTGATTCAGAGGCTTGTAGAGAGCTTCTGTTAAAATTTTTGTGGTGGTTTTCTCGCTGCCAAGACCAGCAGGGAGTGCGGTGCGTACCACCTGACCGATGGGATAACAGTAATAGTCCGCCGCCCAGCGAAGCAATTTGATCAGTTCAGGGGTTAAAATTGGTTTTTCATCGAGGAGTTCAGACAAATCCTTTAAACCTTCAGACTGACCACGTCGCAAGACAAGGAGAAAACCAATGGTTGTGCGATGGCCAAAAGGTATTTTAACCCGCATTCCCACTTGAGCAGAATCAACCAGGGATTCAGGAACCCGATAAGAAAATAGCTGTTTAAGTGGGATATTTACAGCAATGTCGGCGATCAGTTCAGACAAAATATTGCTCATTTATTTATAGGTAAGGAATTCTCGTATCACATACCACAACGATTCATCTGTATGCATCGGGTTTTTCATCTCCAGATATTATCAGAATATATTCTGATATAATGTATGGAAGCGGTCAGTCCCGAAAAATAGTTCAACCTCTTTACGACGGTAAGTATAACGACTCTGAACAGAATTTGATATAATCAACCAGCAGCCTGCAGATTCACCAAAGATACCAACCTCCTT
>JAOZQF010000109.1 GCA_029932345.1 Desulfuromusa sp.
ATGTCTGAAAAGATAAGAAACATCGCAATTATCGCCCACGTTGACCACGGGAAAACCACTCTGGTCGATGCCATGCTGGTGCAATCGGGGGTGTACCGTGAGCATCAGGAAATTACCGAGCGGGTGATGGACAGTAACGATCTGGAGAAAGAGCGGGGGATTACCATCCTCTCAAAAAACCTGTCGGTACAACATGGCGGATTGAAGATCAATATTGTCGATACTCCGGGGCACGCCGATTTTGGTGGTGAGGTTGAGCGGATTTTGAAGATGGTCGATTCGGTTTTATTACTGGTTGACGCCTTTGACGGACCGATGCCACAGACCCGTTTCGTGTTGAAGAAATCTCTTGATCTGGGGATCAAGCCGATTGTTGTGATCAATAAGATTGATCGCCCGGGAGCTCGTCCTGAAACTGTGGTTGATATGGTTTTTGACCTGTTTTGTGAGCTCGATGCCAACGAAGAGCAGCTCGACTTTCCGATTGTTTATGCCAGCGCCAAATTTGGTATCGCTAAAAAACATCTGGAAGATGAATCCGATAATCTTGAGCCGTTGTTCGAGATGATCGGTGAGCGGGTTGATCCCCCCACCGGAGATCCTGCCGCCCCTTTCCAACTGCTGGTGACCAATATTGATTACAATAAATTTATTGGCCGAACTGCAACTGGGAAAATTGTTAATGGGACAGTGAGAGCTGGAGAGACCGTTGCCAGAATTGACCATGCAGGGACAATAAAGGCCGGTCGGATTACCAAGTTGCTTGGTTATCAGGGGTTACAGCAGATCGAGTTGGAAGAGGCTTTTGCCGGAGATATTGTCACGATTGCCGGTTTTGAAAATCTGGGGATCAGTGAAACTCTGGCCGATGTTGAAAATCCAGTCGCATTGCCCTATGTCGCTATTGATGAACCAACTCTGTCGATGAATTTTATCGTCAACAATTCACCTTTTGCCGGGCTGGAAGGGAAATGGGTCACCTCCCGGAATATCCGTGAAAGGCTGATGAAGGAGTTGCGCACCAATGTTTCGTTGCGGGTTGAGGATACCGATAGTACCGATACCTTCAAAGTTTCCGGCCGTGGCGAACTGCACCTGTCGATCCTGATTGAAACCATGCGGCGCGAAGGGTTTGAGCTTTCGGTCTCCAAGCCCGAAGTTATTTATCGTGAAATTGATGGGGTTCGTTGTGAACCGATTGAACACCTCACCATTGATGTGCCGGAAGAGTATCAGGGGACGGTGATCGAGAAGCTTGGAACCCGTAAAGCTGAAATGACTTCAATGCAGCCGATGGATGGAACCAATCGGATTGAGTTTTTGATTCCGGCACGTGGTCTGATCGGATTTCGAACTGAATTTATGACCGATACCCGTGGTACCGGGGTGATGAATCACTGTTTTCACGACTATGCCCCCTATAAAGGTGCCATCGAAGGGCGGATGAATGGTGTTCTGATTGCCATGGAAGCGGGGGAGACGGTGGCTTATTCCTTATTTAACTTGCAAGATCGAGGTATTCTGTTTGTCGGCCCCAATGTCAAGGTTTATGAGGGGATGATTATCGGTCAGCACGCTAAAGATAATGATCTGGTGGTTAATTCCTGTCGTGGAAAAAAACTGACCAATGTTCGAGCTTCAGGTACTGATGAAGCGGTACGGATAACTCCCCCGCGGATTATGTCATTAGAGCAGGCGCTGGAATATATCGCCGATGATGAGCTGGTGGAGATTACCCCCAAGTCAATCCGTTTGCGGAAACGTTATCTGGATGCCAATGACCGGAAAAAGATGGAGAAAAAAAATAAATAGTTATTTCAGGGACATGTATCCGCTACATGTCCCGATTTTGCGGTGCAAACCAATTCCCCCGAAGATTAAACGTCTATCCCCAGTCGCTTAATCTTTTCAACCAGAGTCGTGCGGTTGATTTTTAACAGATCAGCCGCACGGGCTTTTACCCCATTTTCTAACACCATTGCCTGTTGAATCATCTCCCGCTCAATATCAACAATAACCTGCTTCATATCAATCCCGTCACTGGTGATTTCTGTTTTGGTTGAGGGTGTTTCAGGCAGATTTTTGCCGATATCAGGAGGGAGGTCTGCACATTTTATCATCGGACTGTCGGTCAGGGCGATGGTTCGTTCAATGATATTTTCCATCTCCCGAACATTTCCTGGCCAGTCGTAAGCTTCCATTGCCTTGATGGCATCCGCACCAATGCTGATTTGTGGACGATTCATCTCTTTACAGATCTTCTCTCCAAAAAAACGGGCTAATTGTGGGATGTCTCCACGTCTCTCTTTCAAGGGTGGCAGATGAATTGGTATTACATTTAAACGGTAGTAGAGATCTTCACGAAACTGTCCGGATTTGACTTGCTCCTGCAGATTGGCATTGGTTGCTGAAATCAGGCGGATATTAGTCTGAATTTTTTGACTCGACCCAACCCGCTCAAATTCATGTTCCTGGAGTACGCGCAACAGTTTTACCTGGAGCTGTTGTGGCATATTACCGATCTCATCGAGAAAGATAGTCCCCCCGTGGGCAACCTCAAATTTTCCGGCTTTTTCAGTATAAGCATTGGTAAACGCCCCTTTAACATGGCCAAACAATTCGGATTCAAGCAATTCTGAGGGGATAGCACCGCAATTGATCGCAATAAACGGTTTGTTTTTACGCTGACTATTGTAATGGATAGCTCGTGCAACCAGCTCTTTACCGGTTCCGGATGCTCCAAGGATCAGAATTGTCGAGTCGGTTCCGGTGACTTTTTCCATCCTGCTGAAGACCCGTTGCATCACCTGGCTGGTTCCAATAATGTTATCGAAACGGTAGCGTCCGTGCAGCTGTTGACGCAGATAGTTGTTTTCCCGGACCAGATGGGTCTTTTCCAATGCCTTGACCACTTGAATTTTCAACCGTTCAATATTGAAAGGCTTCGTGACGTAGTCAAGAGCTCCCTCACGCATCGCTTCAACCGCTGTTTCTGTTGAGGCTTTTCCGGTAATCAGGATGACACAGGTATCGGGAGAATCTTCTTTCACCTGTTTTAGAACATCAATGCCACTGATCCCAGGGAGAACTAGATCGCTGATAATAAGATCAAAGGGTTGCTTCTTGATAATTTCCAGGGCCTGTTCCCCTGAATGGCAGCTTTCCACTTGGTAATCTGGCTGTCCGAGGAGCAGAGAGAGGGCTTTGCAGCTTTCCGGTTCGTCATCAACTAAGAGAATCTGTGATTTTTGTGACATCGTTATCCCTCGTAGAGAACGTCATTTGTTTGACGGAAGAGTATCACGGTGGGAGGTTTGTGTCTATTCTGTGAATTTTCCTGTCACCAGAGCATTTATTTATCCGATCTTGTACATATTTGATAAATATTATTTCACTTGTATGCTGCTGAATTTCCTGACCTTCTACAATAGAAGGTTCATTTTGAAGTTGAAATATACCCTTTGTGATAATAATAGAACACCATTCTAACTTGACAAGAGGTTAGAATAATTGTTTATATTTAGGCGGAAAGTTTATAAATATCTGATTTTTATGATAAATTCATTCAAAGTAAATATTTTTAGCCATCTCAAAAAATCACACATTTGTTAATAACCTTTACCATGAAAAGGATCGGGCAATGGCTATAACAAAATTTAAAAAAATAATGGCGGCCAATCGTGGCGAAATTGCTATCAGAATCTTTCGCGCTTGTACCGAATTGGGGATTGCTACCGTGGCGATCTATTCTGATGAGGATCGTTTGTCTCTGCACCGCTATAAGGCTGATGAAGCCTATCTGATCGGGCAGGGCAAGGGGCCAATTGATGCTTATCTGGGGATCGATGAAATCATCGATCTGGCGCGTAAAAAAGATGTTGATGCGATCCACCCTGGTTATGGGTTCTTGTCAGAGAATGCCGAATTTTCAGCAGCGTGTGAGCGCGCCGGAATTGCTTTTATCGGACCGACTCCCGAGGTAAAGCGTCTACTTGGCGATAAGGTTTCCGGTCGTCAGGTTGCTATTGAAGCGGGGGTGCCGATTGTTCCGGGAACTGAAAACCCGGTAGAGACCGATGAAGAAGCGTTGATTTTTGCCAAATCGGCCGGTTATCCGATCATTGTCAAAGCGAGCTCCGGTGGCGGTGGTCGTGGAATGCGGGTGGTGCAGAATCAGAAGGAGTTACTTGAGGGATTGAAGAGTGCGGCATCTGAAGCGCAGGCTGCCTTTGGTGATGCCACCGTTTTCCTGGAAAAGTATATCCTCAATCCGAAACATATCGAAGTTCAGATTCTGGGTGATAAGTATGGCAATCTGGTCCATTTCTATGAGCGTGATTGTTCTATCCAGCGCCGACATCAAAAGGTGATTGAAATTGCACCGTCTCTTGATTTGTCACCGAAAAAACGGGAAGAACTGTGTGCCTATGCACTGAAACTTGCAAAATCGGTCAATTATAGCAATGCGGGTACGGTTGAGTTTTTGCTCGACAAGGAACAGAACTTCTATTTTATTGAGGTCAACCCGCGTATTCAGGTTGAACACACCGTCACCGAACTGGTGACAATGCGTAATCTGGTTCAGGCACAAATCCGGATTGCCGAAGGGTATAAACTCTCCGATCCAGAAATCGGGATCAAAAGTCAGAAAGATATAGAGTTGCGTGGTTATGCGATCCAATCGCGGATTACGACCGAAGATCCGGCCAATAATTTTGCCCCAGATTTCGGAACTATCAAAGCTTATCGGACGGCTGCGGGTTTTGGGGTTCGTCTTGATGCCGCTGCCGGTTATGCCGGTGCCCATATTACTCCCTACTATGATTCTCTGCTGGTCAAAATTTCCACCTGGGGCTTGACCTTCGCTGACGCTGCCAGAACTATGCATCGGTCGCTGCAGGAATTCCGGATTCGTGGTGTTAACACAAATATTGGTTTTCTCGAAAAGGTGATGACCCATCCGGTTTTTCTGGAAGGAAATTGTGATACCTCTTTTCTTGAAAAGCATCCCGAAGTTTTTGATCTGCGAATCAAAAAGGATCGTGCCAACAAACTTCTCAATTTTATCGGACACACTGCGGTCAATGGTTATCCGGGGATTGCACCCGAAAAAGCTCTCAAGTTTGCCAATTTACGTGAACCCGATCTTCCTGAAATTCCCTATGGTCAGCAACATCCTCGCGGAACCCGTGATATCCTGCGGGAAAAAGGGCCCGAGGGGTTGGCAGAGTGGGCGCGTAAGAACAAGCAATTGCTGATCACCGATACCACCATGCGTGACGCCCACCAATCGTTGATGGCGACCCGGATCCGTACTTTTGATCTGGATCGAATTGCCGAGGCGACTGCTCACTTGGGCGGTGGACTGTTCTCGTTAGAAATGTGGGGCGGGGCAACCTACGATGTTTCGATGC
>JAOZQF010000110.1 GCA_029932345.1 Desulfuromusa sp.
CTAACTGCACCCCGGCAAGATAGGCGGCCCCCAAAGCGGTCGTCTCTGTCACCCGAGGCCGCTCCACCGGAATATCGAGTAAGTCCGCCAGAAATTGCAAAAACCAGTCATTGGCGACCATGCCACCATCAACCCGTAGCGCCTGAAGCTCGCCACCACTATCGCCACGCATTGCCTGCATCAGGTCAAAGGTCTGATAAACGACCGATTCCAATGCCGCCCGAACAATTTCAGCGATCCCTGTATCACGCGTCAAACCAAAAATTGCCCCACGCGCATGGGGATCCCAATAGGGGGCCCCAAGGCCGGTAAATGCTGGCACCATGTAGACACCACGGTTCGATTCCAAACCACGTGCCAGCCCTTCAACTTCACCCGCCGATTCGATTAACTTTATCCCGTCCCGCACCCACTGAATTGCCGCTCCGGCAACAAAAATTGAACCTTCGATCGCATAACTGGTTTCCCCATTAACTCTGTAGGCGACTGTCGTCAACAGGCGATTTTCTGAACGGAATGCCTGTTTACCGGTATTCAATAAAACGAAACAACCAGTACCGTAGGTACTTTTTATCATCCCCGGCTCTAGACACGCCTGACCAATGGCTGCAGCCTGTTGATCTCCGGCAATTCCGGCAATCGGGTAGGAGCGGTTAAATATATTTGCCGCAGTCATCCCGAAATCGGCACTGCAATCTTTAACCTCTGGCAGTAATAGTGAGGGGATCTGGAACAGTTCAAGTAACGACTCATCCCATCGCTGAGAATGGATATCAAACAGCATGGTTCGGGAGGCATTGGTCGCATCGGTGGCATGTGATGTACCCCCGGTCAACCGCCAGAGGAGAAAACTATCGATGGTACCAAAAGCCAACTTTCCGGCTTCCGCCCGCTCTCGGGCTCCATCAACATGGTCAAGAATCCAGCGGATTTTGGTTGCCGAAAAATAGGGATCAAGTAGTAATCCGGTCAATTTGGAAACCTGCTCTTCGTTCCCTGCCGTTTTCAACTCAGAACAGAAATCTGCGGTACGACGATCCTGCCAGACAATCGCATTATAGATGGGTTTGCCACTGCCCCGATCCCAAACCACCGTCGTTTCCCGCTGGTTGGTGATACCAATACCTGCGACTTCAACTCCCCCATCCTTAGCCTGCTGCAATACCTGACGACAAACACTCAGAACCGATTGCCAGATTTCCTCAGGATCATGCTCAACCCATCCATCATGGGGGAAAATCTGCTGAAATTCCTCTTGTGCGACCGCAACACACTCTCCAGCAGGAGAAAAAATCATCGCCCGCGAACTGGTGGTTCCCTGATCAATTGCAAGAATATGTTGCTCCTTCATAAAATCCTCCTTTTTATATATTTGAATCACCCTGTATTATATTCACAATCAAACATATATGAAACCATTAAGACAAAGAATGCTCATAAGTGAATAAAAATGATAAATATAAGTTGCGGATCAAAAATATTCTGTTATAAGTAATCTATTAGAGTATAACCTCTCTATTGCAAAAGTGTCGGGGATAAAATGAATCAGCGGCAACAGGAAATCCTGACGATGGTACAGCAACAGGGTTTTGTCTCCATCGAAATACTTGCCCAGAGCTTTGCTGTTACATCACAGACAATCCGCCGCGACATTAATTCCCTCTGCGAACAACAATTGCTCACCCGCTATCATGGTGGTGCCGGGCTTGTATCAAGTGTTGAAAATGTTGAATATTCCACCCGGCAGGTCCTGCATCTGGAAGAAAAACAACAAATTGCCAGAATGACTGCTGCCCACATCCCTGACCATGCTTCCATTTTTATCAATATTGGCACCACAACAGAAGAGATTGCAAAAGCCTTACGAGATCACAGCCACCTGAGAATCATCACTAACAACCTGAATGTTGCCGCTATTCTCCGTAGCAACCCAAGCTTTGAAATCATTATAGCAGGGGGAGTTGTGCGGCAACGCGATGGTGGAATCACCGGTGAAGCAACTATCGATTTCATCCGTCAGTTTAAAGTCGATTTTGGCATCATTGGAATTTCAAGCATCGATTCGGATGGAACACTTCTCGATTTTGACTACCATGAAGTCCGGGTGACTCAAGCAATTATCGAAAATTCCCGACAAATTTTTCTGGCGGCAGATCACAGTAAATTTGAGCGATGTGCAATGGTTCGACTTGGCAGCTTAACGCAGGTCAATGCCCTTTTCACTGATCAACCCCCGGCAGACCATATCAAAGAAATTTTAAGTGCGGCAGAAGTCGCTTTACATACGCTAACCGGGGATGAGCTTGCGCCGTTATCCCCGCAGAATTTATCGGAATGAGGTAAAAACTTTCATGGCAATGGTCATTGAAAATGTCACAAAGATGGTCGGAAACAAATGTCACATTAATGACATTTCACTCCAACTCGAACCGGGTACCTTCAATATCCTGCTCGGTCGAACTTTGTCCGGGAAAACCACCTTGATGCGACTGATGGCCGGCCTTGACCGACCAACCAAAGGGAAAATCCTGATGGATGGTCAGGATTTAACCCGTGTATCGATACGGAAACGTGATGTGGCAATGGTCTATCAGCAGTTTATCAATTATCCCTCAATGACCATTTATGAAAATATTGCCTCACCACTGCGCCGGGCAAAGATTTCTGCAACCAAGATTGACCACAAAGTTCGTGAAGTTGCCGAGATGCTACATATTGAAGCACTGCTTGATCGGTTACCAGTGGAACTCTCAGGTGGCCAGCAGCAACGCACAGCTATTGCCCGAGCGCTGGTCAAAGATGCGGAGTTGTTACTCTTGGATGAACCGCTGGTTAACCTTGACTACAAACTGCGTGAAGAGTTGCGCGTTGAAATGAGTGAGATTTTCAAACGGCGTAAATCAATCGTCGTCTACGCCACAACCGAGCCCCTTGAAGCACTAGCATTGGGGGGCAACACTGCCGTTCTCCATGAAGGGGATCTGGAACAGTTTGGTTCAACCATTGAAGTTTATCAACACCCGCAGACAACCCGGATCGCTCAGGCATTCAGTGACCCGGCAATGAATTTTGTCAATGGGAAGATCGATACGGACAATCTGTACCTGGGTGATGCGCCACCGATTCCACTTAGAGGTCACCTCAGTAAATTGAACCCAGGCAATTACCAATTTGGCATGCGGGCCAATCATCTGCAGCTTGAGCGGAAATCTGCTGCTGAAGTTGAATTCCAGACAACCATTGACCTGGCTGAAATCAGCGGTTCTGAAACCTATCTATATGTTATTTACGACAACGTGACATGGGTCGTCCAGCAACAGGGAATTCATAAACATGAGATGGGAGAGCAGGCTCACGTCTATGTTGATCCTGCCAAGATTTATGTTTTTGACCTTAACGGTCACCTGGTTTCCACTCCAGACATTAATTCATCAGAACCGGAACAAGGGGTGCAATAATGGCTCGAATAGATCTCCATAAACTGGCTCATTCATACCTCCCCAAACCAACCAACGAGTCAGACTTTGCACTCCAGGAAATGGATCTTACCTGGGAGGATGGTCATGCCTATGCACTGCTTGGTCCTTCTGGATGCGGAAAAACTACACTCTTAAATATTATTTCCGGGCTGGTGACACCCTCACAAGGGGAAGTTTTATTTGATGGCAGGGATGTTACAGCACAACTCCCTCAGGAGCGCAATATCGCCCAGGTATTCCAATTCCCTGTCATCTACGACACCATGACCGTTTACAATAATCTGGCGTTTCCTCTGCGCAACCGCAAACTCCCTGAAACTGAGATACGTGAACGGGTCAATGAAGTTGCCGAAATGTTGGAACTGGATGATGTCCTGAACAAACGAGCAGCGAACTTGAGTGCCGATGCTAAACAGAAGATTTCTCTCGGTCGAGGGCTGGTGCGTAGCGATGTCGCCGCGATCCTGTTTGATGAGCCTTTGACCGTCATCGACCCCCATCTCAAGGTTCAATTGCGCCGCAAGTTAAAGCAAATTCACGCCCGCTTCAAACTGACCATGATCTATGTCACCCACGATCAACTCGAAGCGTTAACCTTTGCCGATCAGGTGGTGGTCATGGAGGCGGGGAAGATTCTGCAAATCGGCTCACCACAGGATCTGTTCGAAAACCCGCAACATACCTTTGTCGGTCACTTTATCGGCAGTCCGGGGATGAATTTCCTCCCCTGCCAGATACAAAATGGGATTGCCAGTATCGATGAGCAACAGATTCATATCGGCAGCGGAAATGAAAACCTGAACGGAAATTTCGAACTGGGAATTCGGCCCGAATTTCTCATCCTGCAGAATAAAAAAGGTTCAGGAACCCACGAAGTTGCCATTAAAGTGGTCGAAGATCTGGGTAATTGTAAAATAGCCACTGTTCAATTTGGCAATCACCCTCTCAAGGTCAAAGTTCCCGAAGGTCAGGACGTTCCTGCAGGGATCGGCTTCCTCGAATTTCCGCCGCAATGGATCCGCCTTTATTCCAATGACACACTGATAAAGACCCGTTCACCCCAACCAGAAACGGGAGCTTAATAATGAACAAATGGGAAGATAACAAAGCCTGGTTTCTGGTCATCCCGGTCTTTCTGATTGTAGCCGTATCAGCTATTCTGCCGCTGATGACCGTAGTTAACTATTCGCTGCAGGATATTTTTGGCCCCGATAACCGCGTTTTTGTCGGTACTGAATGGTATCTGGAGGCACTCACAGACCACCGTTTACATGCGGCATTCGGTCGCCAACTGCTATTTTCGGGACTGGTGCTGCTGATTGAAATTCCGCTGGGTATCATGATCGCCCTGCTGATGCCCAAACGGGGCTGGGGAGCCTCCCTCAGTCTGGTTCTGGTTGCGCTACCGTTACTGATTCCGTGGAATGTTATCGGCACCATCTGGATCATCTTCATGCGCCCCGATATCGGTCTGTTGGGAGCAGCAATCAACGGTCTGGGAATCCCTTTTGATCATACCGCCGCCTCACTTGACGCCTGGGTGACAGTGATGATGATGGAGGTCTGGCACTGGACACCACTGGTTGTTCTGATGGCCTACGCCGGATTGCAGGCAATCCCGGAAGCTTACTTTCAGGCAGCACGCATCGACGGTGCCTCAGCCTGGTCAGTTTTCCGTTATATTCAATTACCAAAAATGCGCGGAGTCCTGACGATTGCGATACTGCTGCGGTTTATGGACAGCTTTCTGATCTATGCTGAACCCTTTGTCCTGACCGGAGGTGGCCCCGGGAACTCCACCACATTCTTATCAATCTATCTGGTTAAACAAGCGGTCGGTCAGTTCGATCTGGGTCCTGCTGCCGCTTTTTCAATCATCTATTTCCTCGCCGTCATGTTCTTCTGCTACATCTTCTATCAGGCTCTGC
>JAOZQF010000111.1:0-3276 GCA_029932345.1 Desulfuromusa sp.
TCAAACCATCGACCTCTATCAGGTGCTGATGCCTTATCCCCTCAGTCCCGATTTTTCCCGGAATCTCCACAAAAACTATGACCGAATGCTGATTCTCGAAGAGACCTATCCAGTGATCGAATTGCAGCTCGCCCATCCCGGCAGTCGCGGCAAACAGAATGGTGCGGTTCCCCGCGAGGGTGAGTTGACACCCGATGTCATCCATCAGGCACTCGCCAATTTTCTCGACCTTGCTCCACCAGCCGAAAAACCGGCGGAACGGCGCGGCCAACGCCCGTCTCTCTGTCCGGGGTGTTCGCACCGAACGGCCTTTTACAGCATTAAAAAGTGTTTTCCGACAGGAATTTATCCTTCTGATATCGGCTGTTACACCTTGGGGATGAACCTCGGTGCAGTCCACACAGTCCACTGCATGGGGGCTTGTATCAGTCAGGGAGCAGGATTTTATCAGGCCTATCAGCAGGATAACGGTGAGTTTCCGACGATTATTGTCACTATTGGCGACTCAACTTTTTTTCATGCAGGAATCCCGGCACTGATTAACGCCGTCATCCAACAGGCGCGGATTATTGTGGTTATCCTTGACAACTCCACCACCGCCATGACCGGCGGACAACCGGTTCCCCACATGGGTTTTTCTGCCGGGGAGGTTCCGACCAAAGCGGTTGCTATCGAACCCCTGGTCAAAGCCTCCGGGGTTGATTTTCTGGAAGTCTGCAACCCTTACGAAAACGACAAATTTGAAGCGTTACTGAAACAAGCCGATGACTATATCCGCAGCCCCGCAGGGGGAGTTGCCGTTCTGATTGCCCGCCATGGTTGCATTATGGATCCGGCAGTCCGCAAAGCGCAGGAGTCGTTCCTCGTCACCATTAACGAAAAATGTGTCGGCTGCCGGATCTGTGTCGATAAATTCGAGTGCCCGGCACTCACTATGGATGAGGAGAACAATGTCGCCGTCGTCAATCAGGATCGCTGTATCGGTTGTGGCACCTGTATCCCAGTTTGTCCGGTCAACGCCATCATCAAGGGGGAGAAATGATGAAACAGCAGATTATCGTCAGCGGAATCGGCGGTCAGGGGGTGCTGTTTCTGACCAGAGTGATTGCTCAGGTTGCCGTCAACCGGGGAATTCCGGTGTTAACTTCCGAAACTCACGGCATGGCACAACGCGGTGGAACCGTTCTCTCAACCATCAAAATTGGAGAATTTGCCAGTCCACTGGTCCGCACCGGTCAAGCTGATCTGGGGCTGTTACTCTGGGAAGAGAATCTTCCGGTACATCAATCACTATTGCAGGAAAAAGGCACCTGGATCATCAATAGAGCATACGGTAGTGACCATATCAGCATTGATGCAGTAAAAATTGCCAGAGATCTCGGCAATGCCGTGTTATTGAACCTGGTTTTACTGGGAGCGGCCATAAAGGAGGAAGCCTTGCTCTTCACTGCTGAGGAATGTGAAGTGGCGATTAAACAGTTGGCGCCAAAGAAGTTTATAGAACAAAATTTAGCAGCATTTCATAAGGGGTTGGACAGTAACAGATGACTAACCACAGAGGCACAGAGACACTGAGAACTTCTTTTTGGTTTTGACCTGCCCTCTGTGACTCAGAGTCTCTGTGGTGAATAGAATTTTATGACCAACAAACAAAAAATCATCTATTTTATTTATTTGCACCGCACCGGACTCACCGTCACCGGATTGTCCCTTGCACTACTCCTCTATCCACTGTTCGAAGACAACCCCTACACCCTCGGTCTCACCAACCTGATTGCAATCAACGCCATCGTTGTCCTCGGACTGAACCTGTTTATCGGCTATGCCGGGCAGATCTCCCTTGGCCATGCCGCTTTTTTCGGCCTTGGCGCTTACGGATCGGCTATCGCAACGGTGACTTTCAATATCTCTCCCTGGCCGGCAATGATTCTGGTCGCTGGTGGCGTTGCCCTGGTTGCCCTGCTCCTCGGCATCCCGATCCTGCGCCTGTCGGGACATTATCTGGCGATGGCAACACTGGGGCTGAATTTTGTTGTCCACACCATTCTGCTCCAATGGGATGAAGTCACCGGTGGCCCAAGCGGTTTTTCGGGAATTCCCTATCTCTCCTTCGGCAGCTTTGAGTTCGATGATGAAATCCGCCTCCATTACCTCCTCTGGGGAATCACTCTGCTGTCTCTTCTCCTCTGTCTCAACCTGGTTCGCAGCAGTGTTGGGCGTGGGCTGTCTGCCCTTGCCGGGGACGAAGTTGCTGCAGCGGCATTGGGGGTCAATACCCGAAACGCTAAAATTAAAATATTCGTTCTCTCGGCAGTCCTTGCCTCAATCGCCGGAAGCCTGTTTGCCCATACCTACTCTTTTGTCAGCCCTGACTCCTTCGGCATCTTTACCTCAGCTGACATGGTGATCATGGTGGTGATCGGCGGGATGGGATCAATCTGGGGATCGCTGTTCGGTGCAGCGTTGATGACGATGATGCCCGAATGGATGGATATGTTTGAAACCTACAAAGATTTAGTTCACGGCGGAATTCTGGTGCTGGTACTGATGTTCCTCCCGCAGGGGCTGATCACCGGGCTGGTTGAAATGGTTAAAACCAGATGGGCGCTGCGGAGGCAAAAAGATGCTGCAGCTTAAAAATGTCAGTAAAAACTTTGGTGGTCTCCCGGCACTCAATGATGTCTCTTTTAACGTCCCAAAGGGAAAACTGACAGCTTTGATCGGGCCGAATGGTGCCGGAAAAAGCACCATGATCAACTGCATGACCGGCGTTCTTGAACCGACTTCGGGGGAGATTCACTTTCAGAACCAGCCGATCGAAACTCTTCCTGCTTATAAGATCAGCCGTCTGGGAATCTCTCGTACCTTTCAGAACCTTAAAATCTTCCCCCGTCTGACGGTACTGGAAAATATTTTGACTGGACTGACCGGTGAAGGGGGGCGTTCAATGATCATGGCGATGTTGCGTCTCCCCTACCTGCGCCATCAGGAGCGACAACTTAAGCTACGGGCAATGGCTGCCCTTGATCGTTTCGGTCTGACCGAAAAAGCCAACTGGCCCGCTGGAATTCTGGCTTATGGTGATAAAAAACGGGTTGAGCTGGCCCGCGCCACCGTTGGTCAGCCACAATTGATACTGCTGGATGAACCGGTCGCCGGACTCAATGCCGAGGAGACTGCCACGGTTGCCGAACAACTCCGGTTGCTGCGCAGTGGCGGCCATACCATGCTGCTGGTTGAACACGATATGGATCTGGTCATGGATATCGCCGACCA
>JAOZQF010000111.1:3376-5400 GCA_029932345.1 Desulfuromusa sp.
ACTATGCTGAAAATCAACAATCTCACCGCCCGCTACGGCGCTGCCCAAGCTCTCTTCGGAGTCAACCTGGAAATCGGCACCGGTGAAACGGTTGCTCTGGTCGGTGCCAATGGCGCAGGCAAAAGCACTTTGCTGAAGTGTCTAATGGGTCTGATTAAGCCATCAGGAGGGCAAATCAGTCTTAACGGGAAAGATGTGACCAACGCCAACCCGGCACAGATGGTACGCCTTGGCCTGGCATTATCTCCCGAAGGGCGTGAAGTCTTTGGCCATTTATCGGTATTCGAAAATCTACAGCTTGGGGCGATCCCTTTAAAACTCTCAAAGGCTGAGTCAACCAAGCGGATGGAGGAGGTCTTCGGGCGCTTCCCCAAATTGCGGGAACGGCAGGAGCAACTGGCGGGAACCCTCTCTGGCGGTGAACAACAAATGTTGGCAATGGGACGCGCACTCATGGCGAAGCCAGCCTTACTACTGCTTGATGAGCCAAGCTTGGGTTTGGCACCATTGATTACCGACGAAATTTTTGCCATCATTCATCAGCTGGCTCGTTCTGGCACCACGATCCTGCTGGTTGAACAGAATGCTGCCCGTGCACTCTCAGCGTCGGACAAAGCTTATCTGTTAGCAAATGGAAAAATTATTGAGCATGGGGAAAGCAGCAAACTTTTGAACGATCCAATCCTGCGCTCCGCTTTTCTAGGTGCCGCCAGTGACGCTGACCCAGCTGCCAGCCGCCTGGGTGCAGCTGGACTGACCAATATCCGTTTGGAGAAACCTGATATGCAACAACAGAACTTTATGCCGACATTTACCACCGAAGCGGAACTTAAAACTCATCAACTGGCAGGACTACAATGGACAGTAAGCCATACCTATGAGGGCTCTGCCGAGTACCGGGAAAAACTGGAGCAGGCAAATATCACCCCTGATGCAATTCAATCTCTTGAAGATTTACAAAAACTCCCCTTTACCACAGCGGAAGATCTTCGTCAGGGTTATCCTTTTCCGCTCCGCTCAGTTCCCTTTGAGCAGATCGTGCGGGTCCATGCCTCGTCGGGGACAACGGGAAAGCGCAAGGTTCTTTGCTACACCCAGAAAGATCTCGACGACTGGACCGACTTCTTTGCCCGTTGTTACCAGATGGCCGGAGTCACTCCCCTCGATCGGGTGCAAATTGCTGTCGGATATGGCGTCTGGACGGCGGGAATGGGCTTTCAACTCGGTTGTGAGAAGATTGGCGCGATGGCAGTTCCAGCTGGGCCGGGCAACATCGATATGCAGATTCAGTTTCTTCTCGATTTTCAATCGACGGTTTTCTGCTCAACCGCCTCGATGGCCCTGTTGATGGCCGAGGAAATCCACAAACGGGGGGTCGCCGACAAGATCGCGATCAAAAAGATTATCTACGGTTCCGAACGGTCGAGCCGTTCTATGCGGCAGAAAATTTCCGAGCTGTTTGGTGGAGCAGAGCTGTTTGATATCACCGGGCTGACTGAACTTTACGGCCCCGGCACCGGTATCGAATGCAGCGAGCACGACTGTATCCACTACTGGGGTGATTATTACCTGCTGGAAATCCTCGATCCCGAAACCCTGCAACCGGTCCCCGAAGGTGAATGGGGTGAGATGGTTGTGACCACATTATGCAAAGAGGGGGCTCCGCTGATCCGCTACCGGACCCGAGATATTACCCGAATCATTCCCGGTCGTTGCAACTGTGGCAGCATCCTTCCCCGCCATTCTCGCATTAAAGGTCGCAGTGACGACACTATCAAGTTCCGTGGTGTTAATATCTACCCCAGCAGCATCGACACAATTTTATCCGCGGTCCCGGGAATTGGCTCCGAATACCAGATCCATCTCACCCGTGATAATGGCGGACGCGATCACATGCGGCTGGTGATTGAACGGGCAGAAGGGGTTGAGGTCAAACGTGGTCCTGAACTGAGCCATGAAATCGGTCATCAGATCAAGAAACAGTTATTGGTCTCAGCTGATCTGGAGCTGGTTGATTACGCCAG
>JAOZQF010000112.1 GCA_029932345.1 Desulfuromusa sp.
CGAACCACTGAATCACAAACCCATCGAGAGATGGCCAGCGGGCTTTCGTTTCCGGTTGGATTTAAAAATGGAACCGATGGCGGTCTGAAAATTGCGCTGGATGCCATGGCAGCATCCTGTCGTGCCCATAGTTTTCTTGGCATCAACTCCGAGGGGCGCTCTTCAATCGTCCATACCTCCGGAAACCCGGACATCCATATGGTTTTGCGTGGTGGTGATGACGCACCAAACTACTATCCGGAAGAGGTAAAAAAAGCGGCGGAACTACTTAAAACAAAACAACTCCCCCCGGCTATCATGGTCGATTGCAGCCACGCAAACTCCTACAAAGACCACACCCGCCAAGGGGAAGTTCTGGATAATATCATCGAACAACTGATGACCGATCCGAACTCAATTTCGGGAGTGATGATTGAGAGCAACCTGAATGCCGGAAACCAGACGATTCCCGACAATCTTGATCAGTTGCAATACGGAGTCTCAATCACCGATAAATGTGTCGACTGGGATACCACCGTAGAGATGCTAACCAAGGCACACCGGAGATTAAAACAGCGGTAAAAAGGACCTCATCCTGATATCAAATTCAGTGTTTCGACTGGTTCATCAACTGATTGTCGGCCCCAATCAGGTCAATAGCACCATGCGTTTGTTCATAACGATCAATATTGTTCTGCAATGCCAGCAACAATCGTTTTGCATGGTGCGGTGAAGTGATCAGGCGGGAGTGGACCCGTGCCTTGGCAGCCTGAGGTTGGATATAGATACAATCAATCACAAATTCACTCTCATTGTGGTTCACCACCGCCATATTGATATACTGGCCAGATGCAACGTCGTCACTCATTTGAATTTCAAGCTTCATTTCCTGTTCATTTTCCATAGTTCAGCCTCCACGGGGTGCAAATCTATTAAAGGTCATTTAAAAGTCGATAAATCCCCTGCTCCAACTCCCAGACAATATCGACACCTCTCTGGTGACCATCCTTCTCCAGCATCACCCGGGCACGATCAAGATAACCGTGAGCACTTAGCAAGACCGGGGAAAGTTTTGACTCTAACTGAAGTTGTGGAATTTCTCCCACTGAATCGGCCCAATCCTGCAACTCTTCCGTAGCAATATCAACTAATCGCAATGCATTGACGGTACTCTCAGGGAGGATCTCGTAAAGATGATCTGATTCCCGATCGATACACTCTAGAATTTGCCGATAGCGATTTGAAATTGACATAATCTATTCTTCCTTTTTTTAACAGGGTGTTGAAAAACATTTTCGAGGGCTTGAGTGTAAGGCGAAAATTGTCGAAAGAGCGCAGTTTAAATCCTGTAAATGAGTATTTTGAGGCAATTTTCAACACAGCAATCACAACGCAGATAGTTTTGCAGCAACCGACTAAAACACTCTCTGGGGCGGCATCCTATGCAAAGGAGAAAAAAAGATCAACAGAAACAGTCCTGGGTTCTCCTTACCGGTTGACTTTGGTATTCTCAGACTGCTAATTTCTCCAGATAAATAACACGCTGGGGGTGTCTTAGATACTGAGAGTTCCAGATCGTCTGGAGCGACCCTTGGAACCTGATCCGGTTGATACCGGCGTAGGGAAGCGGTCACAGATAGCAATATACGCTGTCAACCGCCCCCTTTGGGCGGTTTTTTTATTTAGATATTATGCTGATTTACCTCAATGAAAAGCAACTGGAAGTCGATAATCAACTGTGTTTATTTGAACTCCGCAATAGGCACAAGAAAAATTCAGATCTACTGATTATCAACGGTCATCCGACCAGTACCGATCAGGAACTGAGTCATGGCGATCATGTCGTTATGATCCGGCGCGGTGAACACCCATCGGCAGAAGAGCTAGAGAGTCTGATGATGGCACGACACACACCAGACGTACAGCAGAAGATCAAACAGGGTAAGGTTGGCATTGCCGGGGCCGGTGGCCTTGGTTCTCACGTTGCTATAGCCCTGGTACGGATCGGTATAGGACAACTTAATATTGTCGATTTCGACGTTGTAGAACCATCAAATCTGAATCGACAACAGTATTTCATTGATCAGATTGGCACCCCCAAGGTGATTGCATTAAAAGAAAACTTACGGCGGATAAACCCGGCCAGCAAAATTAATATTTTCAACCAGAAAGTCATGCCGGAAAACATTGCAGAGTTTTTTGGCGAGGTCGATATTTTAGTTGAAGCATTTGACACAGCGGAGCAGAAAGCGATGCTGACAAACTATTTTTTGCGCAACTTTCCTGATAAATTTCTGGTAGCAGCATCGGGAATTGCCGGATATGAGCCATCAAATACAATTCGTACCACTAAGGTTACCGAGAAGTTCTATCTTTGTGGCGATGGCGTCAGCGCCGCAGAACCGGGACGAGGATTAATGGCTCCTCGGGTCGGCATTGCAGCGCACCATCAGGCCAATACCGTGTTGCAGCTGCTGCTGAACAATACGGCAGAATGAAACGCTTATGAAAATAACACTCAATGGGGAAATAAAAGAGTACCGGGATCAACTAACCGTTCAGGAACTGCTGCAACGGTTAAATTTGCAACCCGAACGGGTTGTCGTTGAGATAAACCGTATTATTCTTTCGCCAGAAACCCACAACGTCACAAAACTCAAAACCGGAGACACCATTGAACTGGTTCAGTTTGTCGGTGGTGGTTAAGCAGATTAAAAGATAGGATTTCGTTATGGATCACTTGATAATTGCTGGTCGTGAATTCAATTCACGACTGCTGGTCGGTACTGGTAAATTTGCTTCAAACCAGGCCATGGTTGCAGCGATGGAAAGTTCAGCTTGTGAAATTGTCACCGTTGCGCTCCGTCGTGTCGATATTGACAACCCTGAAGATTCACTCCTGTCTCATATCAATCCGGATCGTTACCTGTTGCTTCCCAATACCAGTGGTGCACGGGATGCTGAAGAAGCGGTCCGTCTGGCTCGGCTGGCCCGTGCTGCCGGCTGCGAGCCGTGGATTAAACTGGAAGTGACTCCCGATCCATACTACTTGCTACCCGATCCGATTGAGACCCTTAAAGCGGCAGAGATCCTGGTTAAAGATGGTTTTATCGTCCTTCCTTATATGCCTGCTGATCCAGTCCTCGCCAGACACCTGGAAGAGGTTGGTACTGCGACCGTCATGCCATTAGGTGCCCCGATTGGGACCAACCGTGGAGTTCGTACCCGTGATCTCATTGCCATCATCATTGAACAGGCAAATGTTCCGGTGATTGTTGATGCTGGCCTCGGAGCCCCCTCCCACGCAGCAGAAGCAATGGAGATGGGCGCCGATGCGGTTCTGGTCAATACTGCCCTTGCCGATACAACCGATCCAGCGCTGATGGCTCAAGCCTTTCGCAAGGGGGTTGAAGCTGGACGGGAAGCTTATCTGGCTGGCCTTGGCGGGCAACGTCTTCAAGCTGAAGCATCCAGCCCGTTAACCGGCTTTCTAAGGAATGACTGATGAGTTTCCAACAACAGCTCGATCTCTATCCACAAGCTGAAATTGTACAACAGATCACGGCTGCAACACCGCAACAGATTGATCAGGCATTGCAGAGACAACGGTTGAATATTGATGATTTTTCCACCCTCCTCTCACCCAAGATCACCGACAAACAGCTGGAACTGATGGCGGAACGGGCCCACCGCATCACCAGGCAACGCTTTGGACGAACCATCCTCCTCTACGCACCTCTCTATCTCTCCAACGAGTGTTATAATGGCTGTAAGTATTGCGGTTTTAATGCTGAGAACAAATTTCACCGCAAAACTTTGACCTTAGAAGAAATTGAGCGGGAGGCAAAGATTCTCCGCAGTCAAGGTTTTCGGCATATGCTGCTTTTAACCGGTGAAGCACCAAAAATAGCGGGCATTGATTATCTTGAAGAGGCTGTCAAAATCATTAAACAATTCTGTGGATCAGTTTCGATCGAAGTCTTTCCTATGGATACAACGGGATACCAGCGGATGGTTGCTGCCGGAGTGGATGGTTTGACGGTATATCAGGAGACTTATGACCCGGAACTTTATCAACAGCTTCACCCCTATGGACCTAAGAGTCACTATGGCTACCGTCTCGATGCACCAGAAAGAGCGGGTCAGGCAGGAATGCGCCGAATCGGTATTGGCTCATTACTCGGATTGGGAGAGTGCTTGAGTGATGTATTTTACAGCGGGTTACATGCCCTTTATCTGGCACGTAAGTTCTGGCGTACTCAAGTCACCATCTCTTTCCCCCGCCTCTGTCCAGCCGATGGTGGTTTTCAACCAAACAGTATTGTCGACGATCGGCAACTAACTCAGTTCATTTGTGCCATGCGCTTGCTGATTCCCGATGCCGGACTCGTTCTCTCAACCCGTGAAAAAGCTCAACTACGTGATAATCTCCTCCCCCTCGGGATCACCCAGATGAGTGCCGGTTCCTGCACTGCACCGGGCGGCTATGGTGAAGAGGATAAAGATGCTGAACAGTTCAGTATCAGTGATGAGCGCTCCCCCGCAGAAGTTGAAACCCTGTTGAAATCACGGGGATATGAAGCCGTCTGGAAAGATTGGGATGGTGCTTTTTTGAATAAAGCAGCCAATGATTAAAGTACTGCCAAATATTTATCTGATAACCGATCGGCACCAAACCGATAATCATCGTCCATTGGTCGATGTTGTCGAAGAGCTTCTACAGGCTGGTGTGAAGATGATTCAACTACGGGAGAAGGATCTGTCGGCAGCAGAACTCTACCCGCTTGCCCAAGAACTCCGCTCTCTGACCCGAAGCTACAACAGCCTCTTCCTGATCAACGACAGAATCGATATTGCCCTGGCCGTTGGTGCAGATGGAGTTCACCTGGGCGGTCATTCCCTGCCAGTAAAAATTGCCCGCAAGATACTCGGCTCTGACGCCCTGATCGGAGCATCCACCCATTCGGCAGAGGAAGCTGAATCGGCACAGAGTCAAGGAGCTGATTTTATCACCTGTGGTCCGGTTTTTCTGACCCCGTCAAAAGCCCCCTATGGTGCCCCGATTGGGGTAGAATCGTTGCAGACTATTTGTAAAACTTGCAATATTCCTGTTTATGCCCTCGGAGGGATCAAAGCAAACAATATCAGAAAAACCCTGCAAGCGGGAGCACACGGGGTTGCCATGATTTCTGCCCTCCTCTCTTCCCCAGAGCCGATTCAAGCCTACCAGCAGATCACCGCAAGTTTCTAATCCGGGAACTCTTCCATCATTTCAGACCTGAATGATCTTCATTGAAGTTGAAATAAAAAAAAGGCTCCCACTTAAACAGCAGGAACCTTTTCTTTTATGGCGGGAATGACGAGACTTGAACTCGCGACATCCTGCGTGACAGGCAGG
>JAOZQF010000113.1 GCA_029932345.1 Desulfuromusa sp.
CGAAATCCCTGGCTAAAACCTGTGCGCGAATGATGTTGCTTGACGGTCGTCGTCGTGATCAATCCCCATTTATCAAATTCAAGGGGAGCAGGGAGCATATTGATGATCCAATCCACAAGGTTCAACAGTGGCTGGATCATTATTATCGAGAAAAAATCTCAGTCCGGGCCATGGCAAAACGTTCCGGGTTGAATGAGCGGACTTTCCTCCGTCGGTTCAGAAAAGCGACCGGTGAAGCGCCTCTGGAATATCTGCAAAAAATGCGGATTGAGAAAGCGAAACAGCTGCTGCTGGGGTCGAATCAAACTCTGGAGGAGATCACCACCGCGGTTGGATATGTCGATCTCAGTTCCTTCCGGCGCTTGTTCCGACAGGTTGTCGGAATGTCTCCAACCACTTATCGACAGCGATTTGGCGGATAAGGCAATATTATTACCTTCAACAGTTCATTTCAGATTAATTCATCCCCCCCATTTATTGAGGGGGATTTTTTTATCTGGTTTTACGTAATGAGTAGCTGGTGTGAATCAGGAGAGTTCCAAGAATCAAGGCTCCCGCGACCAGAGTTCTGAAATGGGGAACTTCAGCAAGAACCAGCCAGACCCAGATCGGCCCAAGAACTGTTTCAATCAAGAGGATCAGACTCACTTCGGGAGCCCGAAGGTAGCGGGGGCTGAGGGTAATCATGGCAAAGGAGATGGGGAGAATAACCCCGCCAAGGAGCAGCAGCAGCCCCGCCTCTGCTGTAGTTACTGCCAGCGGTTGAGCGCCCAGCAGCAAGACGACCAGAACAACACTCAGGTTGCCGAGGACATTGGCCGGGATCATATTGACCTCCCTACCACTGCGGATGATAACAATATTAGCCCCCCACATAATGGTGGCTCCCAGCGCCATCAGATCACCAAGCAATAGACCACTTGTTATGCTGCCGGAAAATATCAGCAGAATCCCACTGAAACAGACGAAAATAGCTATTTTTGTCCGGAGAGGAACCGCTTCCCGCAAAAATAACCAGCTGAACAGGCTACTGACAATAGGTGTTGCGGCAAGAATAATCAGGGCATTGGCAGCCGTTGTCTGTTTCAGCGAGCCGACAAATAACAGTGAGCCAAAGGTGATGCTCAGGGTCAGGAGCAATCCGGTTCGACCCGTTGCATAAAAACTGTGAAAAAATCGACTCCGGTAGCGAACCAGCAGAAACAACGACATCATAACGGCGGTCAGGAGGCAGCGCCAGAACAGCAGAGTCCAGATGTCGCACTGGATCAGACGGACCAGAAGGGCATCGGGACTGAGAATCAGCACGGCAACAAACGTGAGGAGCAACCCTTTATGGTGGTCAGAAAGTGTCATGGTAGCGATTGATCTCACAGCAAAAGGAGAAATGCAAGGAGGTTTTCATTGGTGACTGATGGGAAACAAGGGTATGATAGCTTAAAGGAGTCCCTAAAATTATGGCAATTGCAGGAAATCCCAAGAAGCTGGCCCAAGATATCGCCAAAGGGTTTCAAAGTTTATCCCCGCCAGGGTTAAAAAAATACAAACCCGCTGATTTGAAAATTATCTTGTTAAATTTAACCGTGGTGCAGCGGGAAGTTCGCCAGATTCAAGTGCCATTGGATGATATTCTGCTGGTGAAAGATAAAAATATGCAGATCTCTCGATTGAATCAGGCGTTGATGGTGTTGCGGAGTTACTGCAAAAAGATGCGAATACCAATCTAACTCGGCAGAGAGCGCAACTCATTGGATTAACTGAGACTCCAAAAATCACCGTTTAACCCAGAGGATGAACCAAGGTTTTTCAACCATTATCTGACCCGGCCGCTTAAGCTGTATATCCGACCTTTCCTCAGCGGTTCAGGTCAAATCAGGAGGTTTTGATGGAAACGAAAATTCTGATTCCTGTCAATGATTCCCCCACGACTCAAAGAACCATTGAAGATATCGTTATCTATAAAGATCGATTTCCGCAACAGTTGGTTTTACTACATGTCATAAACGACCAGTTAGCCTACCGGATGATTCCCGATTTTCAGATTGAGATGGTGAGAGAAAATGCTGAAAAGGCTGCTCTCCAGCGGCTGGAACTGCTCGCACAAAAACTTCGTGAAGCAGGGTTTACTATCGAACTTCGTCTTGAATTTGGGGCTCCACGGCGGGTCATCCCGCAGATTGCCAATGAGGAGGGGTTTCAGTTGCTGGTGATTGGACGCAAGACCGGAAGTGGTGAAATTCGCGATGTTTTATTTGGATCAGTCGCAAATTTCATATTGCATCATGTTAAATGCCCGGTGCTACTGTTCTGAATTCTAAGCTGTATTGAGACAGCGATTTTACCGATCCAGATAAAAAGCGGGCGCCAAAATTGGCGACCCGCTTTTATGTTTGTCAGGGAAAATCAGGATCTTGACTTATTGTGATGTTGTCTTGAACCTTTCCCCTTATGCATCCCATCACCGCTACCGTCACAGTTTCCACCCCGTTGGTCGAAGAAACCTTCACCATCCATACCCTTTAGTTTTTCAGCTTTTTGCTGTTGTTCAGGGGTCAGAACTGCCAACAGTTGCTGCCTGGTTTTGGCATGCTGAACCATCATCTCAGTTTTTAAATCAGCCTGTTTTTGTGCTTTGGCACGGAACTCTGACTCGTTAAACTCGTCACCTTGTTTATCTTCACGTAGCTCACTCTGACCAGCTTGCATCTGGGTTCTCATCGTTTGATGATTCTCCCATTTTTCATCCATGAGAGTTTCGATTTGCTTTTTCTGAATCTCGGTCAGATCAAGAATAACCGCCATTTTTTCTAACCGATTCTCCATCCGCTCCTGATGTTGTTCCTGAGACATTCCGTGACCATCTCGCTTTGAGGAATTATCACAGTTTCCCTTACCATGGTGGCCAGGCCAGGCAAATGCAGCCCCAGCGGATAACAGGGTAGCGACAAGTATGAAAGAGATCAAAACAGTTTTTTTCATGATATTACTCCTTTATTGGGTTGGGAATGTGCTCCCGTTGTTTGCTAAGTTGACTATAGAGTAAAAAAACTCAAGAGGGGGTTAAGAGCTGTCAATATCAGGTAAAGTTATGTAAAGTTTTGTTCCACCATTCTCCTTAACAATTCTTTACAGACGCTTTGCCCTTATCTGGATATGATGTGGGAGAGAGGGGAAATGAGGAGTTAAAATGGATCGAATCCTGGTCATTGACGACGATAGTGAGCTCTGCGAATTGTTGACGGACTATCTGAGCGGGGAAGGTTTTATTGTTGAGACAGCGAACGATGGCAGGCAGGGGGTGGATCAGGCCCTTATTGGCGACCATGTTCTGGTTATCCTCGATGTGATGTTACCAGAACTGAACGGCTTTGATGTTCTCCGAAAAATTCGGCAACAGAGCAAAGTACCGGTGATTATGTTGACTGCCCGTGGTGACGATATTGACCGGATTGTCGGGTTGGAACTGGGTGCTGATGACTATCTGCCGAAACCGTTTAATCCTCGTGAACTGGTTGCACGGATTCGGGCGATCCAGCGCCGGATGGTAACAGATGTTCAACGACCGGCAGCGGAAAAACTGACAGAGCTGATTGTCGGTGATGTGGTCCTTAATCCAACCAATCGGATGGTTCAATGTGCAGGGAAGAATATCGAATTGACCTCGGTCGAGTTTAACCTTCTCGAAGTCCTGTTAACCCGCGCCGGAGAAGTTATCAGCCGGGAAGATTTGGTAGAAAAAGTGCTGGGGCGACGATTATCGGCCTATGATCGCAGTATCGATGTCCATGTGAGTGCGTTACGCAAAAAGTTGGGCCACTATGAGGGGGATACCGAGCGGATAAGAACTGTCCGGAGTGTGGGCTACCTCTACTCCTTACCAGGAAAGCACCCCTGATGCGCCGCCTGTTCTGGAAAATATTTCTCTATTTTTTATTGATCATCCTGCTGGTCTCTTCTGCGGTGATTCTGTTGACCTATTTTCGTGACCAGGAATTCCCTCCCCTGGCAAATCAGAACTTTGCTCAGCAGGCAATCGCAGAATACGGGCGGAGTGCGATTCGTGCTTATGAGAGTCAGGGGACAGCGGCTGTCGATCGGTTCGGAAAGAAAATGTTGGGGGACTCTGGAATTCGTCTCATCCTTTTTGATAGTAGCGGCCGACCCTTAACGCGACAGAGAACTCCTCGTTACATGGAACATATGGTGCACCGGGCAAAAAGAAGTGGTGAGGTGGTTTTCCCGATGATGGGTCGCCATAACGGTTTAGCCAGTATGGTGCACAGCACTTCGGGAAAAACTTATTTTGTGGCCATCGAGCTACCGGAACGCCCCCAATCAAAGCATCTGTTTCAAGGGCTCATGCACGGGTTTCTCGGTGTCCAATTGTTACTTTTGTTGGTGGTAACGGCAGCTGTCTGTTACTTTTTAGCCCGCTCTTTGACGGCACCAATTGGTCGACTTCGCCAGGCAACCCGGAAGTTTGCTGCGGGGGATCTCTCCATTCGTCTTGGCAACCAGATCAAAGGGAAAAATGAGCTGGCGGGTTTAGCCCATGATTTTGACAATATGGCCGGAGAGATAGAGTCCCTGATCGGGGGACAGAAGAACCTGTTGCGGGATATATCCCATGAGCTCCGTTCACCGTTGACCCGGCTGGGAATTGCTTTGGAGTTGGCACGACAAGCGGGATCCGCCACCGCACAAGATAAAGCATTGCAGCGGATTGAGTTAGAAGCCGAACGGATGAACACCATGATTGGCCAGCTGCTCAATCTGACCCGTCTGGAAAGTGGTCACCGGGAGATGAAGTTACAGAAATTTGATTTGCGCGTGTTGCTCGATCAGTTAGTTGCAGATGCCAATTATGAAGCAGAAACACAGCAATGTGAAGTTGTCTTGTCTGCTCCGGAAACCGTTCTCTTCTGTGGTTCTCAAGAGCTATTGGCCCAGGCTCTGGAAAATATTATCCGCAACGGGTTAAAATATACCGAGGTCAACAGCGTCGTCACAGTGGAACTCTCTGTGACCACCACAAGTTTATCGATTGTTGTTGCGGATCACGGTCCCGGAGTCCCGGAAGAGTCTCTGCCGAGACTGTTTGAACCTTTTTATCGGGTTGCAGCGGCACGGGATCGTCAGACCGGCGGGACCGGGATTGGCTTGGCCATTGCTGAACGGGCAATCAAATTGCACTCAGGATCAATTACGGCAAAAAATCGTCCCCAGGGTGGCTTACTGATAGAGATCAACTTGCCGATTGAAACCTGAGAGCAGAGTCAATACCCTGTACATCTCCAAATAGCGCTAGTTTGAGCAATTTTAGCGACATTCATATGGTCTTTAACTTTGTTTTGAACTGCCCAACCCGTG
>JAOZQF010000021.1 GCA_029932345.1 Desulfuromusa sp.
CATCCTGGCCATCACGCTTAAACAGAGAGTGTTCTTCCACGCTGATAACAACATAAAGATCACCGGGAGCCCCCCCCTGCGAACCGGCATCCCCTTCACCACTTAACTTCAGACGGATCCCATCCTCGACTCCGGCGGGAACCTTGAGGGCAACGGTACGCTTACTTTTTACCTGACCCGTTCCCCGGCAATCAGGGCAAGGATCGGCAATGATTTTCCCTTGACCATGGCAATCGGGACACGGTCGTGTCATGGTAAAAAATCCCTGCTGATAACGAACCTGTCCAGCACCCCGACAGGTAGAACAGGTTTGTGCTTCAGTTCCCGGACGAGCACCGGAACCATGACAGGTTTCACAGCTTTGTTTGCGGGGCAATTGAAGATTTTTTTCGGTACCGAAAGCTGCTTCTTCAAAACTGATGGTCAGATTATAGCGAAGGTCATCGCCCCGTTGTCCACGCTGCCCTCGACGTGATCCGCCGCCGCCGAAAATATCACCAAAAATATCACCGAAGATATCTTCGAAGGGTGCACCACCAAAACCGCCACTGGAGAACCCTCCGGCGCCATTGACACCGGCGTGGCCAAATTGATCGTAAGTCGCCCTTTTTTGCGCATCGGAAAGAATGGCATAGGCCTCGGAGAGTTCTTTAAATTTGCTTTCTGCTGTTGCATCTCCGGGATTCTTATCGGGGTGGTACTGAATTGCCAGGCGCCGGTAGGATTTTTTAATCTCGGTTCCGCTGGCATTCCGGTTGACTTCGAGAACTTCGTAGTAATCACACTTAGACAAAATAACTATCCTGAATCCAAAAAGACCGCTGCTGACCGGTTTAAAGATCAGCAGCGGCAGCTACAAAAAACTATTTTTTCTCGTCAACATCCTCAAATTCTGCGTCAACGACATCATCATCAGAACTCTCCGCAGAGCTACTCTCTGCATCGCCGGGAGCAGCATCACCCTCCTGCGATTGAGCATACATCATCTCTGCCAGCTTATGCGATGCCTGGGCGAGGACTTCACTTTTCTTCTTGATCTCTTCTGGATCATCACCCTCAATCGCTTTTTTCAGTTCTTCCAGTGCCTCTTCAATTTGCCGTTTTGTAGCACTATCAAGTTTTTCCCCATGTTCGGTCAGTGATTTCTCAGTGGTGTAAGCGAGGCCATCAGCCTGATTACGGGCTTCGATCAGCTCACGCTTGTTTTTATCTTCACTGGCATGAGTTTCAGCATCCTGTACCATCTGGTTGATCTCTTCATCAGACAAACCACTTGATGCGGTAATCTGAATAGATTGCTCTTTTCCGGTACCAAGGTCTTTAGCAGAAACATGGAGAATTCCATTGGCATCGATATCAAAAGTAACTTCGATCTGTGGAACTCCACGTGGTGCTGCTGGAAGACCTACCAACTCAAAGTTACCAATGGTCTTGTTGTCGGTTGCCATTTCCCGCTCACCCTGGAGAACATGAACAGAAACAGCCGGCTGATTGTCTGCCGCAGTGGAGAAAACCTGGCTTTTTTTACACGGGACGGTGGTATTTTTTTCGATCAGCTTGGTCATGATACTGCCAAGAGTTTCAATTCCCAGGGACAATGGAGTGACGTCAAGCAAGAGGACATCTTTTACATCACCGGTCAGAACACCACCCTGAATGGCTGCACCAATGGCAACAACCTCATCGGGATTAACCCCTTTACTCGGAGTTTTTCCAAAGATATCCTTAACCCGCTCCTGAACAGCAGGCATCCGGGTCATACCACCCACCAGAATAACTTCGGTAATTTCATTGGCGGCAAGACCGGCATCCTTAAGCGCTGTTTGGCACGGCTCGGTCAATTTAGCGATCAATTCGCTACAGATACTTTCCAGTTTAGAACGGGAGAGCTTGATGTTCAGGTGTTTTGGTCCTGATTGGTCAGCGGTGATAAACGGCAGATTGATATCGGTTTCCATCGATGAAGAGAGCTCACACTTGGCTTTTTCCGCAGCTTCTTTCAGCCGCTGTAGTGCCATCTTGTCTCCACGCAGATCAATTCCCTGATCTTTTTTGAATTCATCAGCAACATAATCGATGATCTTCTGATCAAAATCTTCACCACCAAGGAAGGTATCACCATTGGTTGATTTCACTTCAAAGACACCATCACCAAGGTCAAGAATCGAGACATCAAAAGTACCACCACCCAGGTCAAAAACAGCGATGGTCATTTCATGTTTTTTATCCAGACCGTAGGCCAGGGATGCAGCAGTCGGCTCGTTGATAATCCGCAGAACATTCAGTCCGGAAATTTTACCGGCATCCTTGGTTGCCTGACGCTGTGAATCGTTGAAGTATGCCGGCACAGTAACGACTGCATCGGTCACTTTTTCACCAAGATAGTCTTCAGCCGTCTGCTTCATTTTTTGCAGAACCATGGCAGAGATTTCTGGGGAGCTATATTTTTTATCCCGCGCCTCTACCCAGGCATCACCATTCTCAGCTTCAATAATTTTAAACGGGCTGATTTTCATATCTTTTTGCACCGCTTCAGAATCAAATTTACGCCCGATCAGCCGCTTAATCGCAAAAAGTGTGTTTTCAGGATTAGTCACTGCTTGACGTTTAGCCTGTTGACCGACCAGCCGCTCGCCACTCTCAGTAAATGCAATAACCGAAGGGGTTGTCCGTGAGCCCTCCGAGTTAGCAATAACAACTGGCTCGCCACCTTCCATAATAGCGACACAAGAGTTCGTTGTTCCCAAATCAATTCCAATAACTTTACCCATAATTTTATATCCTCCTTAGAAATTTTGTCAGAACTACTATTCGTCTGCTTCTTTTGTTGTATCTATATCTTCAGTTTCTACCGCTATAGGAGCCTTTGCTAACATAACAAAAGCCGGTCGCAGTAATCGCTTGTTGAGTTGATAACCTTTTTGCATCTGCTGAACCACGGTGTTGACCGGTTGCTCTGCCGATTCCAGCTGCCCCATCGCTTGATGATAGGCCGGGTCAAACGGCTGTCCAACCGCATCTACAGATTCCACTCCAAATTTATCCAGTAATTGACTGAATTGGGTGAGGGTCATCTGTACCCCTTCAAACAGACCATCTTCATTTCCCGCCTGTTCTACGTGCTCGACGGCCCGTTCCAAATTGTCGATAACCGGCAGAATTTCACGTAAAATATTTTCATTGGCATACTTGGCCAAATCTTCCTTGTCTCTCTGAGTCCGCTTGCGCAGATTCTCCATATCGGCCAGAGTTCTCAGGTACTGTTCTTTATGTTTTGTGACCTCGTCCAGAGCCTGAGATAATTTTTCCTGCAACACTGCAGTGGTATCTTCCTCTGCTACGATTTCAGGCTCAACAGCAGCTGGTGTTTCCAGATCATCTTCTAAATTCAGGTTTTTTTCTGCCACCTTTTACACTCCTTATTTGTCTTAATTTTTCTCTATTTCCAGATCCAGAACCCGGCTGACCAGCTGGGCAGTAAAATCAACGATCGGGACAACTTGCGAATAATTCATCCGCACTGGACCAATAACACCAAGGGTGCCAATAGCCCCCTTCTGGTTAGAAAAGTTCGATGTGATCAGGCTACAACCTTCCAGGTCAACCTGACTGCTCTCGCTGCCGATAAATATTTGTACCCCCCGGGCTGATTGTCCCCGATCCAGCAGCTCAATAAGAATTTTTTTACTCTCAAAAGCGTGGACCAACCGTTTCATTTGCTCCGGGGTGGAAAACTCTGGTTGCTCAAGCATCAGGGATGCGCCGGAAACATAAAGCTGATCTTCAATTTCACCCTGCAATGCCGCACACGAAAGATTAAACGCCTGCTTTTTTAACTTATCGTAGTGAATACGATCTTCTTGTAACTCTCGATTCAGCTTGGTACGAACTTCTTGAATAGACAGCCCATTCAACTCGCTGTTCAGATAATTACTGATCCGTTCAAGATCACTCCCGGTGAGGGAGGGATCAGCCTCGATAACTTTATTTTGTACCAGTCCAGTTTCTGAGACATAGATCATCAGCAACTGCCCCTGCGACAAGCGGATAAAATCAATCTGCCGGAAAACCGTCGAGATGAATTTAGGTGCCATCACCAAGCCGGTATATTGAGAGAGACCGGAGAGAACTCTGCCAACTTCCTGCATGATATCTTCCATTCGCATATTCTGGAAACGGTAGCTATTGCGCAGGTTCTGCTTTTCATTGCGATTGAGATCACGTACATCAAGCAGAGTGTCAATATAGTATTGAAACCCTTTTTCAGTGGGTATTCGGCCCGAAGAGGTGTGAGGGGAACAGAGCAGCCCCATCTCTTCCAGATCGGCCATCACATTGCGAACCGATGCCGGCGAGAGATGAAAATCGTGTTTGCGACTTATCGCCCGACTTCCCACCGGTTCAGCAGAGGCAATATAATCTTCAACAATTGCCTCAAGTATATTTTGGCTGCGTTCATTTAATCCATCAGCCATTGACTTGCCACTCCATTATTCTGTCCGAGCCTCCAGCCCCTAAAATTGTGTTAGCACTCAACAGAGGTGAGTGCTAAAGGTGAAGATTATCAATGACTGATCCCTTTGTCAACCCCTATGGCAAGGGGAGATGGATCAAATTGGTGATTTATTCATTGCTTACTGGCTGGATACTACAGGAAATGACTTATCAGATGATCATAGAGAAGCCAACCTTTTATGTTGAACCGGTCATGACCGGATGTCGAAGGGGAGATCAGAAATTTTTTGATCTGATCAAGCTCTGCGGAAAAGACTTGCTGAACAGGGAGGTTAAACCGCAGCTTAAATTCCTCCGGATCTATCCCATCACTCATCCGTAAGGCAAGGTAAACAAACTCCTTCATCGCCCCCTTTTGATCATAAGTTTCCAGAAGTTCAGCAGGGTCGTTCCCTTGCAATAGAGATTCACCATAGTTCTGCAAATTTGCCGGGATGTGCCATCGTTCACCCCACCCATGGTTGATAAAACTGTGGGCGCCGGCGCCGATTGCCAGGCAATCTTCACGCTGCCAATAAACCTGATTATGACGACAACGGCTCTCAGCAAGGGCAAAATTGGATATTTCATAATGTTCATACCCGGCAATTTTCAACTTTTCATCCAACAATTGATATTGGTCAGCATAGAGATTTTCATCACACGGGGTTATTGTTCCCCCCTGCAACCGGGTGTAAAAATTTGTTCCCTCTTCAAAAGAGAGCCCATAGAGAGAGATGTGTTCCGGTGCCAGATTCAGGAGGGCACTAATTTCTTCACCTAAGGCAGAAATATTTTGCCCGGGGAGGGCAAACATAAGATCAAGGCTTAAGTTTTCGAATCCAGCAGACCGGGCGGCAGCAACACTTTCATGCGCCTGTGTGACACTGTGAATACGGCCGAGAAATTGAAGATTCTGTTCATTCAGTGATTGTATCCCCAGGGAGAGGCGATTGATTCCTGCCTGTCTGAAACCCGACAGGGATTCAGCATCAACCGTTCCGGGATTCCCTTCCAGGGTAATTTCAAGATCACCGGCAAAACCATAAGTTCTCTCAAGATGATCAAGAATTGTTTCTATCTGTTTCGGAGCAAGCAAGGAGGGGGTTCCACCACCAAAAAAAATTGTTTGCAGCGGTAAAATCGGTGACTTTTGGGACCCAAGAATCTCAATATTGAGAATCAGCAATTTAACATATTCATCAATTTGTAATTGAGAACCAACTTGAGAAAAGAAATCACAATAGGGGCATTTACTGGTACAAAATGGAATGTGGATGTAGATGGAACTCATGAATCAAAACCACTTGATGAATTTCAGCACCGACGCAGATACTATGAGGGTCGGGGCAACTTCCGGGTCTTCGCTTCAAAGTCAGCCACCATCTGCTGACATTTTTCAACATCATCACCGGTACAGACCGCTTTAATCGAAATCTTGCCATCCCCTGCAGCAATCGGGCAATTATCATCCGAACCGCAGAAACATTGAATATCAAGTAACTTTGCTTCATTACTGCTGCAGCTTCCGGAGATCCCTTTACGACCAAACAGAATACCAATGGAGAGTCCGGTAAAAGCGAGCAGAAAGATAATCAGAGCGGGAATAAGTAGTTCCATCGTTTACTCCTCTGGTGTTTTCAAATAGGGGACAAATGCAGGGCTGTACTTCTCAATAAATTGATCATCCTGCTTCACCAGCATAAAAATTGCGAGTTGCTGTTGGCTGGCAAACTCCAACCCCTTAACCGGTCCCATCACCATAATTGCCGTAGCCAATGCATCAGCACTCATGCAGCTGTTTGCAATAACGGTGACCGATGCTAACTTATGTTTTATCGGATAACCGGTAGCGGGGTCAATAGTATGTGAATAACGAACCCCCTGCTCCTCAAAATAGTTCCGGTAATCACCGGAAGTCGCCATAGCGACATTTTGAAGTTGCAACCGCTTCCGGATGCTTCGCTGTTGTGACAGCGGACTTTCAATACCAACCACCCACGGTTGGTGTTGTCGCTTCTCCCCATGGGTGATGATTTCACCACCGATCTCAACCAAAAAATTATTGATCTGGTTCTCTAACAATAACTTGGCAATCGCATCGACCGCATATCCTTTGGCGATCGCTGAGAGGTCCAGATAAATATTTTTATTAGCTTTGCGCAGTGCTGGGGGCGTTTGGCCCAATTCCAGTTTATGATATCCAAGCTGAGACAGCAAGGTCTGGATTGTCGTAGCATCAGGAATGGCTTCAATATGGATTGCCGGACCAAAACCCCACAGATTAACCAATTTTCCGACCGTTATATCAAAAGCACCATCGCTTATCTTGCTGACCTGCTGACCCATAGCAATGACGGTGAAAGTTTCTGCAGATATAGTCATCCACTCATTAGCTACGTGGCGATTAAACCGGGAGATATCTGAATTTTCCTTATAGGTTGACATCTTTTGATCAATTTCAGAGAGGCGCGAATCAATCTTAACCTTGAGGGTTGAGGAATCAATATTCTCCTCTGTTTCTGGTACTAACTTGATGTGGTAGCTGGTCCCCATCGTCGTTCCACTGATGGATAGCAACTCCTTTTTGACCACTCTGGTCTTATTCAGATAAATTATCCCCCCTGCCAGCAACAACAAAATGAGGATAGTTAAAAAGAACCGTTTCATTATTTCTCCAAAAAAAAGCCGCATCAATTGATGCGGCTCTACCATCCCATTGTCAGGACAATTTACATTTCTTCGATCTCAAGTGCAACTCGAGCCAATTTGTGTTTTTGTTGTTTTTCCATCAACAGTAGGTTCTCAAAAACTTCACGCACTTCAGGGCTTGTTGCTGCTTCAGCCATCCCTTTGTACGAGGCAATCAGGCAACTGTCTATATTAAGACCAATTGCCAGAACATCTTCAGTTGTCATATTCGTTGGATATTGGCTGACATCAAAGGGCTGCAGAAGACAATGCTCCTGTGCATATTGATACCAGGCATCCAGAGCTTTTAATCTGCTTTCTTCATTAAAGTCAGCTAGAGCACGCTCCAGATGTGCTTCATGGCGAACCAGATAGTCAAGCAACATTTTAACCCGGGCACCTTCTGCTTTATCGTGAAGTTGCTGGTAAAAAGTACTGGCTCGCTGATGAAACGCCCGGCCAGCATCTATAATCCCTTTTGCTTGTCCATATGGCATCAGATTTCTCCTTTATCAATCAAAGCTCTATAAGCTTAATTTTAACATATAAACGTCAAACGGCAATTTCTCACCTATACACCTTAATCAGGGACCAAAATCGTCAAACATGATGTTCTCGCGCTCAACACCTTGATCAAGGAGCATATTGGTGACGGCGTTGGCCATCAGTGGTGGACCACACATGTAGTATTCACAATCTTCTGGTGCCTCATGGTCTTTGATATAAAGTTCATAAAGGACATCATGAATAAAACCAACCGGGCCAGTCCAATTATCTTCGGGAACCGGATCTGACAGGGCACAATACCATTTAAAGTTCGGATGGTTCTCTTGCAATTCATTCAGCTCATCGACATAGAACATCTCTTTCAGACTACGTGCTCCATACCAGTAGGTCATCTTTCTGTCGGTATTTATCCGTAACAATTGGTCAAGGATATGAGAGCGCATTGGAGCCATACCTGCACCGCCACCGATAAAGACCATTTCATTGTCGGTCTCACGGGCAAAGAATTCACCGTAAGGACCAGAGATAGTGACTTTATCGCCGGGCTTAAGATTAAAAATAAACGATGACATCTGCCCGGGAGGTGCATCAGGGACATTTGGAGGTGGTGGACAACACCGAACGTTGAGCATAATCATCCCCTTTTCTAAGGGATAACTGGCCATAGAATAAGCACGCATGATCGGTTCTTTAACAACTGACTTGAAGCGCCACAGGTCGAAATTATCCCAATCTGCACGATACTCTTCTTCAATATCAAATTCAGAGTAGGAAATCTCGTGAGGCGGCGCCTCGATCTGAATATAGCCACCTGCTCTGAAATCACAATCCTCACCTTCAGGAAGATCAACAATAAGCTCTTTGATAAAGGTCGCTTTACCATCATTGGATCTAACTGTACATTCCCACTTTTTGATATCGAAAATTTCAGCAGGGATACCCAGCTTCATATCCTGTTTGACGCCAACCTGGCAACCCAGGCGGAGACCTTCGCGCGCCTGACGTTTGGTGATAAAACCGGTTTCGGTCGGCAGAATATCACCACCACCATCAAAGACATGAACATGACACTGACCGCAAGTGCCGCCGCCACCACAAGCTGAAGGGATAAATATCCCCTGTTCAGCTAATGCTCCCAACAACTTACCACCGGGTTTTGTGACGATGGTCTTATCGGGATCATCGTTGATGAAGAAATTGATCTCGCCGCTGGGAACCAGACTCTTTCGCGCCACCAGGATGATGGCAACCAAAGCGAGAATCACTCCCGTGAACATAGTGGATCCGGCTATTATAAGTGTGAAGTCCATACTATTATCCAATCCTTATTGTTCTTGATTATACTGTCGTTAAAATTGTAGGCCAGAGAAAGCCTTGAACGACATAGCCATCAAACCAACGATAATAAAAGTGACACCAACTCCCTGCAATCCCTTAGGGATGTCGCAATAGACAAGTTTTTCTCGGATACCCGCCAATAAACAGATAGCTAATGCAAAACCGAACCCGACCCCCGCACCATAAACGGTACTCTCAACAACGTTATAGTCACGTTCAACCATAAACAATACAGCACCCAAGATGGCACAGTTAACGGTAATCAGTGGCAGAAAGATACCCAAGGCGTTATAAAGTGCCGGCATATACTTATCAAGTGCCATCTCCAAGATTTGTACTATCGCAGCAATAACTGCGATATAACAAATGAGACCGAGAAAGCTAAGATCAAGGTCTGGATAACCAGCCCATGCCAGTGCCCCTTTTTTCAACAAAAAGCTATACAGCAGACTGTTGATCGGAACCGTAATTACCTCGACTGCAATAACTGCCGCACCTAACATAATGGCAGTACTTACCTTTTTTGACACTGCGATAAAAGTACACATGCCAAGAAAGAAAGTTAAAGCGATGTTGTCGATGAATACGGAATTAAAGAAAATCATAAAATAGTGTGACATTGCTTTGATTCCTATTCTTGGAGTTCAGGCTTCCAGGTACGCAAACCCCAGATGATAAAGCCGATCAGGAAAAAGGCGCTAGGTGCAAGCAGCATCAGGCCATTAGTGACATACCAACCACCATCATTAACGGTGTTAAGGATAGTGACGCCGAAGAGTTTTCCTGAGCCAAACAGCTCCCGGACAAATCCGACTGACATCAACACGACACCATAACCAAGGCCATTGCCAATACCATCAAGAAAACTCAAACCAACCGGGTTTTTCATCGCATAGGCTTCAGCCCGTCCCATAACGATACAGTTGGTGATAATCAGGCCAACATAAACCGACAGTGCCTTGCTCATCTCATAGAGATAAGCTTTAAGCATCTGGTCAATGATGATAACCAGCGTTGCAATTATGGTCATCTGGACAATGATCCTGATGCTGTTGGGGATATGGTTACGTATCGCACTGATTGCCGCATTGGAACAGGCAGTAACCAGAGTGACTGCAATGGTCATAGTCAACGCAGTTGACAGTTTGTTGGTAACCGCCAGAGCAGAACAGATACCGAGGATCTGTAAGGCTATAGGGTTATTATTAAATAATGGATCCAGCAGGGCGTCTTTTGCTTTTGCCATGATTAACCTCTCTCTGCTTTAAATTTGGCCAGGAATGGGGCATAGCCATTCTCTCCAAGCCAGTAGCGAATAATAGCATTAACCTTGTTACCAGTGACTGTTGCCCCAGCTAATCCATCAACAGTACTAACGGCATCAGCAGCACTTGCGTTATATTTCCCTTTTTTAACAACTTTGATGGCAAGCTTACCGGAACTATTATAGATCTTCTTCTCCGGCCACTGTTTTTTCCAGTTGGGGTTATCAATCTCAGCACCAAGGCCTGGCGTTTCAGCATGCTGATAGAAGGTTAACCCTTTGATCGTTGTTCCATCCGCAGCAACAGAGATATAGCCATAAATTGGTCCCCACATCCCGCCACCATGAATCGGCAGCACAACAGTACCGCTCTTATCCAAGTAGACAGCAGCATACTTGGCTCGGGTACCAATCTTAGCTATATCCAGATCGGCAGGAATACCTACCGATAATTCCGGATTCTCTACTGCCTCTCTTTGATTGTAAGTGGCAGCGTCAACAGCAGTTGTGTACTCACCCGTTGCCAGGTCAACCAGCTTAAGCTCCATATTGGTGGTAAAGAGCTCATCAATCTTGCCACCTGCATCAATCTGTTGCTGATAACCACCCGCAGCAAGAACCGTCTTCCGAATTTCAAGCTGTTTGTTATATGCTTCCTTGTCAATCCGCACAATTGCAGCCAGACAGACCAGAACTGAACAAACCACACAGAGCAGGAAAGCAACCAGGAATGTTTTGAAAATAGAATCATTAGACATGGCGCAACTTCCTTTTCTTGATGTGTGCGTTCACAATCAAACGATCAACCAATGGAGCCATAACGCTACCGAAGAGGAGGATAACCCCTACACTCTCAGGCATCATTGGGTTGAAAACACGAACCGTGACGATCAGCAGTCCGATTATTATGCCGCAGATCCATTGCCCTTTAACGGTCATCGCTGAGGCAGAATGATCGGTTGCCAGAAAAATGGTGCCGAAAGCAAGACCACCAAGAACCAGGTGCCAGGCGGGGCCCATAGCATCAGGATTGAACATGCTGAGAGTAGCAGAAAGAGCAACGACTCCGATCAAAATTGAAACTATGATACGCCATGATGCGATACCGGTTACCAACAGGATCACCGCACCAAACAGACAGGCCAGAGCTGATGTCTCGCCCATGGTTCCGGGGATTGTTCCCAGAAATGCTGCTTGCCAGGTGATCCCCTGAGCCGCCAAGCTAGCAGTTCCATCACTGAGGGCCATAGCAAGTGGGGTTGCACCAGTGTAACCATCAACTGCTGTCCAGACGGCATCACCTGAGGTTGATCCGGGATAGGCCAGGGACATAAACACCCAGGCAACCAATGCCGGGTTTAAAAAATTCATCCCGATTCCACCAAAGATCTCACTACCAATAACGACACCGAAGGAGGTTGCAATAGCAACCTGCCATAACGGCGCAGTTGGTGGCATCAGCAGAACGATCAAAACTGAAGTGACCAGAAACCCAGCGGTGATGCTTTTTTTCCGCATTGATGCAAAAAGAGCTATCCAGAAAGCCTGGGTCACCATGACAACAATTAACATGGGGAGAAAAATCCACAGCCCTTTGGTGAGATTGGCACAGATGGACGTATAGTCACTGAGTCCTGGCAGGACATCGATCTGCCCGGCAGCCAACATCTGATTCAAGGTTAAATTTGCCTGATATCCACTGTTCCATAGTGCCATCAGGATGCAGGGCAGTAACGCCAGCATGATGATACTCATAACCCGTTTGTGATTGATGCTGCCACGCACGTGAACAGAACCTGTCGTCACATCAGCGGGTGAGTAGAGTGAAGCATCGATTGCTTCTTTCAATGGTTCAAATAAATTCACAGCCGTTATCCCTCTTTCTCAATGGTGGTGAGTGCGTCACGCAACATGATGCCGTAATCATTTTTACCGGCACAAACATAGCTGCATAATGCCAGATCCTCTTCCGCCAACTCCAAACAACCAAGATCCTGAGCTTGATCTGTATCTCCAGCCGCCAAGCTACGCAGCAGAAAGTTTGGCAACGTATCGAGTGGCAGTACTTTTTCAAAGGATCCAATCGCCAGAACACTCCCCTTAGCTCCATATTGGCTGGTGTTCATCGACTTGGATGGGCCACCGGTAAATGCCGACAAGAATACCCGCTTGATCGAGTATCTATCTCCTCCAGCAGTCAATGAAGCAAGAAATTCCCGATCTCGCTTTTCTGGTAGCACCGAAACCTGCAAATGGAAACGACCCAGGAAAGCCATTGGACCCGCAGCAGTTGTGCCATCGAGAACCGAGCCGGAAACAATCCGTTGCTCATCGGAATTAAGTTCATCAGCCAGCAATTCTTCGAGAGAGGCCCCAACACGGGTTCGTAGCAAGCGTGGATTTTTAACCCCGGGACCACCAAGAGCGATAACCCGGTCGGTAGGAATTTCACCAGAGATGAAAAACTTACCAAAAGCGATCACATCCTGGTAATTGATCGACCAGACAATTTTTCCTTCACAGACCGGATCAAGAAAATGGATGTGGGTGCCAGCCAGACCTGCAGGATGGGGTCCGTCAAACTCTTCCTTACTGCTCCCATTGACACTTGGCAGGACGGCGCCCGGTTTCTGACAGACAAAAACTTTACCCTCGGTCAGGCGGGTCAAAATTTTAAGGCCGTTAGCAAATGCCTGCTCTTCCTCTTTAATAATTAACTCTGCACTGGCAGCTAGAGGATTAGTATCCATCGCGGTGACAAAAATAGAACGCGGGACACTTTCAATCTCAGGAACTTTGCTGAAAGGACGGGTTCGCAATGTCGTCCAAAGCCCGGAATCAACCAGGTTATTGACCACCTTGTCACGATCCAGCCCCTCAAGCTCTGCTTCTGAATAGGAGTCAAAGCTCTCAGCATCGGTGCCATTCAGTTTAATAACAACCGATTGCAAGACCCGCCGCTGACCACGGTTTACGGCAACCACTTCGCCACAGCCCGGAGCCGTATACTTAACTCCTGCAGTTTTTTTATCGGTGAATAACTGTTGTCCGAGCTTAACCTGATCACCAACCTTTACACTCATGCTTGGCTTCATGCCGACATAATCTGGACCCAAAACTGCGACGGTCTTAACCGCCTGGCCGTCAGAGATTGTCTGTTCGGGAGCGCCGGTAATCGGCAAATCCAAGCCCTTACTGATTTTGATCATGTTAGTGCACTTTCTCTAAAGGGTTGTGAACCAATCTGGTCTTTCAACTTTGTCCCGCCCGACTGATTTGTGTTGCTGCGTAACAGGCAGAACCATATAATAGCTTTGGCGAGGGAGTTCCTCCCCCAAAAAATGTGCTATTTGTTAAAAAAAATCGTACACAGTATACACGGACAGCGAGGAAAAACAATAATAAATATGACATTCTTTTTTTCTTCTACGGCTTATTACCGTTAAAGGGAAACGCCACCAAGAGCAGCGGCTCCAGTGGATAGAACAGGATTTCATATTATCGAAGAAATGAGGGAGAAAATGAAACAATTGGTTTGTGCCTCAATCCAATTCCACATTACCCTTGGGTATATCGATGCAAATCTTGATACAGCGACTGCAGCTCTACAACGGGTCGCTCAGCAAGGGGCAAGATTAGCTGTATTACCCGAAATGTGGAGCTGCGGATACGATTATCGCAATCTGCCGGAGCTGGCTAAAGAGACCCCACGGGTTCTGGGTGAACTGCAGCGCGAATGTCGCAACCTGGGACTGGTCACTGTCGGCAGCTTACCGGAACTGAAAGATGGCACCATCTACAATACGGCCTATGTCATTGATAAGGGGGATATTGTCGGCAGTTACCGAAAATTGCACCTCTTTTCAACCATGCGGGAGGATCAATTTCTCGGTTCTGGAGATAACACTCTGGTTGTCGATACATCGGTGGGACGGTTAGGGGTGGCAATTTGTTACGATCTCCGCTTTCCCGAACTATTCCGCAAGTTAGCGTTGGCAGGAGCAGAGATTATCTGCATTCCGGCAGAATGGCCAAAACCACGGCAGGAACACTGGAAAACACTGCTCCGTGCCCGGGCAATAGAGAATCAACTGTTTGTGATTGCCGCTAACTGTTGTGGTGTTCAGGGGAAACTTGACTTTACTGGACTCAGCCAGCTGATTACACCATTGGGTCACGTTCTACAGATGGCGGAGGAGGAAGATACTGAATTGGTCGCACAGTTCGATTTTTCTGAAATGGACCAATATCGCAAAAAAATTGATATTTTGCATGATCGGCGCGCAGATATCTATGGAACGCCCTGATTAACTTAGGCGTTGAAGCTACTTGGCCATCGGCTGTGCCGCCTGTCGATATTGACTGGGCACCTGCTGCAGGCTGTCGGCAAACTGCAAATTACCATCGCTATCAACATAGAGATACCGACCGGTTTTTTCGACCGATGCCGGAGCAGGCGTTGCAGCCTTTTTGATGACCGCCTCAATAACATCTGTCGGCGCTGCAGTTTTGCCCCCGAATAAGCCAACCAGTCGAGTCCGGAAATCAACATAGAATTGCTGTGTCTGTTTTAGACCTGGGCTATGCAGCGGCACCTTGACCATCAATTGGTCAAATCCAACGGACAATGCAAGAAGCACAGCGAGCCACAAAAAATATTTCAATAACTTCAGCATAAAAACTCCTCCAGATACCAAACCCATATTACCTGCGTCCGCAGGAAAACTCAAGAAATCGGCAAGGCGTTCAGGGTGGATGTTATTTGACTTCAAATATAAGTTCGATGTAAAAGATAAGGCTGCAAAATATTATCAGGAACAACTAACATTTTACCTGTAAATAAATAGGAGTTCAAAAAAATATGAGTCACACCGAATATGATATCGTCATTATTGGCGGTGGCCCGGCAGGGATGACAGCCGGCCTCTATACCTCTCGCGCAAGTTTGAAAACCCTGCTGATCGAAAAGGCGGTTATGGGTGGACAGATGATGACCGCTACCACCATTGAAAATTTCCCGGGATACCCGGGCGGCATCGGTGGACCGGAGCTGATGATGCGCATTCAGGAACATTGTGTAGAGTTTGGTCTGGAGATCGATTACGGCACGATAGAAAATGTGATTGATAACGGTACCACCAAAACCGTGGTCATGGATGACCGAGAGATTGTCTGCAAAGCGGTTATCGTTGCCACCGGCGCAATCCCGAGAAAGATGGGGATCGAAGGCGAGGAAGCACTGATCGGCAAAGGGGTCTCCTACTGTGCAACCTGCGATGGTGCTTTTTTCCGCAATGTTCCCATCGCCGTTATCGGTGGGGGTGACACGGCCGTTGAAGAGGCACTGTTTCTGACCCGTTTTGCCAGCAAGGTCACCCTGGTACACCGCCGCGACCAACTTCGTGCCACACAAATTCTCCAGGACCGCACTCTGGCAAATGATAAAGTAGAAGTTGCCTGGAACTCTGTAGTCGACAGCCTGGAATCTGACAGCAGTGGTTTAACCGGTGCAGTTTTAAAAGATACCCAAACGGGAGAAACCCGCAAAATTGAACTACAGGGAATGTTTGTTGCTGTCGGCGTAACACCAACTACCGAATTCATCCGCAACTTAGTCGCTGTCACTGACGATGGCTACATCAAAGCAGGAGAGGATACCCTTACCTCCGTACCGGGAATTTTTGCGGCCGGTGATAACCGCACCACACCTCTCCGGCAAGTATCGACTGCGGTTGGTGACGGCGCTGTTGCCGCACTTATGGCTGAAAAATATATCACCGAGCTGGAACATCAAAAATAGAGCCAAGCGGCAGGGGCACGGCGTACCGCATCCTTACAAATCAAAGTAGAGGGGAAAAATGCTCGCAAAAGTTATTTCCGGAGCACTGATCGGTATTGATGCTTACCCGGTTGAAGTTGAAGTCGATATTGCACAAGGGCTACCACAATTTTCCACCGTCGGCCTTCCCGAAGGAGCGGTTAAAGAGAGTAAGGATCGGGTCAAGTCAGCAATCAAGAACTCCGGTTATGATTTTCCCGCCCGGCGCATCACCATTAATCTGGCTCCCGCCGATATCCGCAAGGATGGAGCTGCTTTTGATTTGCCAATTGCCGTCGGGCTCCTCAGTGCCACCGGAGTGGTCAACAGCGATAAACTCAAAAAGTATATTCTCCTTGGCGAACTCTCCCTCAATGGACAGATTAAACCCGTACGTGGGGTCTTACCAATCGCTGTAGCTGCACGTGATTGGGGGGATTATTCCCTCCTGCTACCAACCGATAATGCCGAAGAGGGGGCTATCGTTGCCGGACCGGAAGTTTACGCGGTACACGATCTGGGTGAAGTGGTTGCACTGATCAATGGGGAGCAGCAATTCACCCCCTACCGATCTGAACAAAATCTCCAGAACCGGGATTCCTCCCCTGACGGTGAAGACTTTGCCGAGGTGCGTGGTCAGGAACATGTCAAAAGGGCATTGGAAGTTGCCGCAGCAGGAGCACACAATATCCTGATGTCAGGCCCTCCCGGCAGTGGCAAAACCATGCTGGCACGCCGGTTGCCAACCATTCTCCCCGATTTTTCTTTCGAAGAGGCCCTTGAAACCACCAAGATCCATTCAGTTGCCGGATTGCTCTCACGCAAGAACGCCCTGGTACGACAGCGACCGTTCCGATCACCCCACCACACAATTTCCGATGCTGGTCTGATTGGTGGTGGCAGCTATCCCCGTCCGGGAGAAGTCTCTTTAGCCCATCGTGGAATTTTATTTTTAGATGAATTTCCCGAGTTCAAAAAAAATGTCCTGGAAATGCTCCGCCAGCCCCTCGAAGATGGGCAAGTCTGTATCAGCAGAGCCGCTTTAAGTCTCACCTACCCGGCAAACTTTATGCTGGTTGCTGCGATGAACCCCTGTCCCTGCGGCTTTCTCGGTGATCCTCAGCACCACTGCACCTGCACCCCACCGATGCTGCAACGCTATCGCAATCGACTCTCCGGCCCACTCCTCGACCGGATTGATCTCCATGTCGAAGTCCCCCGAGTCCCACACAAAGACTTGACCGATCAGAGCCCAGCCGAAAGCAGTGCCGTCATCCGTGAGCGGGTCAATCGAGCAAGAAAAATTCAGCATGAGCGTCTTGCCCCGTTCAACCTGCATGCCAACAGTCAGATGCAAACCCGCCACATTCGCCGCTTCTGTAAACTGGATGAAAAGGGGGATGCACTCCTTGAGCAAGTCACCGACAAACTGGGACTTTCGGCTCGCAGCTTTACCCGGATTTTGAAACTGGCAAGAACCATTGCCGATCTGGCTGGAGCAGAACAGATTGAAATTCTCCATTTAAGCGAAGCGATTCAGTATCGGGGGCAGGATCGTAAGTTGGGGTGAGAATGTTGATTTCAGAAATAAATCCAACAGCAGACTTAACCCTGTTGCTCTTCTCTCCGGCCCGCTGCTCGACCACATCGACCCGATAAATCCGGTAAAAACACCTGAAAAAGTTCAGCCTGCACACCAACAGACTTCCGTTGCCAGCATGTTGCCGATGATCCCGCCAGCACACCACATTCCACCATAGCCACGATGCAGACAACCTCGGACGTGGCACAAAGTTCTCTGCAGCCGAATGCGCCAACTTTGCCAATATGATTGACGTACCTCATGCGAGCGCATTAGAGTATCCCTTTCAGAGGAAAGGTGTATGGACAAACCGACAACCAAAGATCTGGCCAAAGCGGCGGGTGTAAGCCTTGCAACCGTGGACCGGGTACTCAATAAGCGCGGGGGAGTACGGCAGACTACGGTTGAACGGGTCACTGCGGCAATCGGGGCGCTGAACTATGTGCGCAACATCTCGGCGGCCAACCTGGCACGCAGGACAGAATACCAGCTGGTGTTCCTGCTGCCCGATCATGACGATGAATTTACCGACATGATCCATATGGCAATCGATGAAGCCAATGTTTCTATGACGCATGAACGGACAACTGTTTCCATAATCCGCGTGCCGGCAAACGACCCACACCGCATTGCGCAAGAGTTAGATGGTCTGTCGGCGGCCAAGGTGGACGGTGTGGCGATCATGGCGCCTGAAACTGCGCAGGTGCGCGACGCCATCTTGCGACTGGATGCCCGAGGCGTCGCCGTGGTTGCCTTTGTTTCCAATCAACCCAACGCCCAAAACGCTTATTTCGTGGGCATTAACAACGAGGCTGCGGGGCGTACTGCTGGACAACTGCTGGCGCGGTTTATCGGCGAGCGGCGGGGCACGGTTCTAGCTATCACCGAGACCATGCAATCGCGCGACAGCCTGGAGCGCCGTCTGGGTTTTGATGCTATTATGGCGAAATATGCACCACGCTTAAGGGTGCATCCTTCGATGGAAACCTATGCGGATGCTGCCCGCACGGCAAAAATTGTCGCGGCAGCCTGGCACAACAACCCGGAGA